>DASVDR010000020.1 GCA_036381015.1 Gammaproteobacteria bacterium | reverse complement strand
CTTGGGGGCTCGTCTGCCGCCGTCCTGGCGGCAGACGGCCTCGGAAAGCGGTGCACCGCCCCACGTCCCCCAAACGTCGCGGTGCGCAAAGGCCCCTACCCACGGCGAAGCGCGATCAACGAAGCTCCCGGATCGCCGAGGGGAGCGCATGACGCCGCGATCGCGACGCGAACTGATGTGGCTGCCGAGCTCTGAGCACCACGCCTCGAAGACGCGCGCACGTCAAGGGGGCCGGGGCTCGACGTGGGCCTTTGCGAGGCCGTCTGCGGCCAGGGATGGCCGCAGACGAGCCGCAGGGACGCACTTCCGGCGTGCCTCGCAAAGGCACACGTCGAGACCCGACCGTGCGGCAGCCTCGAACGACCGCTCTTCGAGCGCCCCCGCCGTGCGAGAAGCCTCAGGGAACGCTCTTCGCTCGAGACCCGACCGTGCGGCGGCCCTCGTCGTATTCGACACTAGCTCGACGTGGCCAGAACCGCCTCCTTCGTGCGCGCGGATCGCCACGCATCCAAGCTGAACAGCGTCACCGCCACCCAGATCATCGCGAAGCAGACCGAGTGCGCGGTCGTGAGCCGCTCGCCGTACGCGAGGCCGACGACGAATTGCAGCGTCGGCGCGATGAACTGCATGACGCCGATCGTGGACAGCTGCAGCCGACGCGCCGCGAGCGCGAAGGCCAGGAGCGGCAGCACCGTGATCGGTCCCGCGAGCACCAGCAGCCCGGAGACCGCCGCGCCGCCGGAGCCGAACGCCGCGTCGCCGTGGTACATCAGCCATGCGAGGTAGGCCGCCGCGGCCGGAAACAGAATTACCGTCTCGATGAAGAGGCCCGGCATGCCGCCGACGGCGACGCGGCTGCGGATGACGCCGTAGATCGTGAAACACGTCGCGAGCGTGAGCGCGACCGCGGGAAATTCTCCGCCGCTGATCGTGAGCACGGCGACGCCGGCGGCCGCGAGCAACACCGCGGCCGTCTGCAGCCTTCGCAACCGCTCGTGGAAGAGCGCCACGCCGACCAGCACGTACATCAGCGGATTGATGTAGTAGCCCAAGCTCGCCTGAAAGATCCGGTCGTTCTGCACCGCCCAGATGTAAACGAGCCAATTCACGGCGATCACCACGGCGGCGATCGCGAGAAGGCCGAGCGTGCGCCGCGTCGCCACGGCCCGCATCACGTCCGGCCATTGCCGCCGAGCGAGGATGATCGGTGCGCCGAACGGCACCGCCCAGACGATGCGGTGGGCGAGCACCTCGAGGGACGGAACGGCCGCTACGACCTTGAAGTAGATCGGTAGGAAGCCCCACAGCGTGTACGCGACGAAGGCCGCGAGCACGCCGTCGCGCGCGCGATCGGCCGCGTCTTCAGTCGATAACGTCACCGCCGCCGCCCGAGGCCGCGAACACGGCGCCCGCAACTCATGCTTCCGGCTTCAGATGAGGAAACAGCAGCACGTCGCGAATCGAGGCCGTGTCGGTCAGCAGCATCACGAGCCGGTCCACGCCGATGCCGAGCCCGCCTGCCGGGGGCATGCCGTACTCGAGCGCGCGCACGTAGTCCTCGTCGTACACCATCGCCTCCTCGTCGCCGCGAGCCTTCGCCTCGGCCTGCGCGCGAAAGCGCTCGGCCTGGTCCTCGGGATCGTTGAGCTCGGAGAAGCCGTTGGCGATTTCCCGTCCCGCGACGAACAGCTCGAAGCGGTCCGTGAGAAACGGGTCGCCGTCGGTCCGCCGCGCGAGCGGCGACACCTCGGCGGGGTAATGCGTGACGAACACGGGACCGCGAAGACGCGGCTCCACGGTCTTTTCGAAGAGCTCGAGCTGCAGCTTGCCCGCACCGAAATCCGGAAGCACCTCGATTCCCCGCGAGCGGCAGAGCGCGGCGAGCGTCTCGCGGTCTCGGAGCGACTCGCGGGACAGCACAGCCGACCGGGCCAAAGCCGCATCGCTTTCCGCATTCGCCGCATGCGCGCCGCCGTGCTCGAGCAGCGCGTCCTCGAAGCGGATGCGCGGGAAAGCGGCGCCGAGCTCGAAGCGCTCGCCCTGGTACTCGATCTCGGTGCGCCCGAGCACCGCGCGTGCGGTCTCGCGCAGCAGCGTCTCCGTGAGCGCCATCATCTCGCGATAATCCGCATAAGCCTGATAGAGCTCCAGCATCGTGAACTCGGGGTTGTGGCGCGTGGACACGCCTTCGTTGCGGAACACGCGGCCGAGCTCGTACACGCGCTCGAACCCCCCGACGAGTAGACGCTTCAGATAGAGCTCCGGCGCGATCCTCAGATAGAGCGTGAGATCGAGCGCGCGGTGATGCGTCTCGAACGGCCGGGCGGCGGCGCCGCCGGGGATCGGGTGCATCATCGGCGTCTCGACCTCGAGAAAATCGAGCGCGTCGAGGAACCGACGGATGGTCGACATCGTCCGAGAGCGCAGGCGAAACACTTCCCGCGCGCGCTCGTTGACGATGAGATCGAGATAACGGCGCCGTACCTTGAGCTCCGCATCCGCGATGCCGTGCCACTTCTCCGGCAGCGGCCGCAGCGACTTCACGAGCAGCTCGAGCTCGGACACCGCAACGGAGACCTCGCCGGTGTTCGTCTTGAACACCTTGCCGACGGCGCCGACGATGTCGCCGAGATCCCATTTCTTGAAGTCGGCGTAGCGTTCCTCGGAGATCGCGTCGCGCTGCACGAAGAGCTGAATCTGCCCGGAGCGGTCCTGAATCTTCGCGAAGCTGTTTCGGCCCATCACGCGCTTCGCGAGCATTCGGCCCGCCACCTTCACGACGGCGTTCTCCCGCTCGAGCGTCTCTGCGTCGTGCGCGCCGTACGCGGCGACGATCTGCTGCGCGAGCGCCGTGCGGCGGAAGTCGTTCGGATACGCGTTACCTCGCTCCCGCAGGCGGGCGAGCTTCGCGCGTCTTTCGGCAATCAGCCGATTCTCGTCCAAGTGCTTGTCGTCGCTCATTCTGCTCAGCCGATGCGCCGGTCGGGTCAAAGTCCCTGCTTCAGGCTCTCCTGAAGGAACGGATCGAGGTCGCCGTCGAGCACTGCGCCCGGTTGGCCGGTCTCGTAACCGGTCCGCAAGTCCTTCACGCGTGACTGATCGAGCACGTACGAACGGATCTGGCTGCCCCAGCCGATGTCGGCCTTTCCTTCCTCGAGCGCCTGAGCCTGCTCGCGGCGCTTCTGCTGCTCGAGCTCGTAAAGCTTCGCGCGAAGCTGCCCCATCGCCGTGGCCTTGTTCTTGTGCTGCGAGCGGTCGTTCTGGCACTGCACCACGATCCCGGTCGGCAGGTGAGTGATCCGCACGGCGGACTCGGTCTTGTTCACATGCTGCCCGCCGGCGCCGCTCGACCGGTACACGTCGATCCTCAGGTCGCCCGGATCGATCTCGATATCGATATCGTCCTCGACCTCCGGCGAGACGAACACCGCGGCGAACGACGTGTGCCTGCGGTGCCCGGAGTCGAACGGCGATTTCCGGACGAGCCGATGCACGCCGGTCTCCGTCCGCAGCCATCCGTACGCGTATTCCCCGCGCACGTGAACGGTCGCGCTCTTGATGCCGGCGACCTCTCCCGGGGAGAGCTCCAGGATCTCGGTCTCGAAGCCGTGCTGCTCGGCCCAGCGCAAGTACATCCGCAGCAGCATCTCGGCCCAATCCTGGGCTTCGGTCCCGCCCGACCCCGCCTGAATGTCGAGGAACGCGTTGTGCGCGTCCATCTCGTGCGAGAACATTCGGCGGAACTCGAGCCGCTCGACGTCGTCCGCGGCGCTCAGCACCTCGCGTGCGATGTCGTCGAGCGCGCCTTCGTCGCCCTCGGCACGCGCGAGCTCGTAGAGCTCCGCCGCGTCGCGCAGCGTCTTGTCTAGGCGATCGAGCGTGCTGACGACGCTTTCGAGCGCGGCGCGCTCGCGGCCGAGCGCTTGAGCCCGCTCGGGGCTCGACCAGATGTCGGGATCCTCGAGCTCGCGATCGACTTCCTCGAGCCGCTCGCGCTTCTCGCGATAGTCAAAGATACCCCCTGAGAGCGTCGGCGCGCTCCTTCAGCTCGGCGATCCGAGCGCCGATTTGATTACGTTCCATCGATTGACGTCGCCAAGGGATTTTGGGGGCGCAATACTAGCACGCGGTCCGCTCGACGTGGTCGACGATGAGCTTCAGCTTCGGCGGCTCGAAATAGTCGTCGACCGAGAGGCGGTACACCACCGTCAGCTCGCCGTCGAGCGGCGGCAGGGCGGCGGCGCGGTTGAACGCGATCGCTTCCACCGGGCGGCGCCCGGACCGCGGCTTCAGCATCATTCTGACGTGCGCGTCCTTCAGCACCTTGTACCCGAGGAGCTCGAAGCGCCCGTCGAAGCACGGCTCCGGGAAGCCCTGCCCCCACGGCCCGGCGTCGCGAAGCAGCGCCGCGACCTCGACGGTCAGATCGTCGGCGTCGAGCTCGCCGTCGGTCAGGATCCGCTCCGCGAAGCAGTCGCCGTCGAGCAAGCGGCGTCCCGCTTGCTCGATCGCCGCCTCGAAGTGCTCGAACGCGCCGGATTCGATCGTCAATCCGGCGGCCATCGCGTGCCCGCCGAACCGCTCGAGCAGCCCCGGATGCCGGGCCGCGACCTCGGCGAGCGCGTCGCGCAGGTGAAAGCCCGGAATCGACCGGCCGGAGCCCTTCAGCCTGCCGCCGCTCGCCGGAGCGAACGCGAAGGTCGGGCGGTAGTAGCGATCCTTGACCCGCGACGCGACCAGCCCGACCAAGCCCTCGTGCCACTGCGGGTGCGTCAGGCACACGACGTGCGGCAAGGCCGCGCCGTCGAGACGCTGCATCGCATCGACGAGCTCGATCGCTTCCTCGCGCATCCGCGCCTCGAGCTCGCGCCGCTCGCGATTCAGCGCGTCGAGCCGCTCGGCGAGCGCGGCCGCCTCCGCGTCGTCGTCGGTCACGAGACAGCGCACGCCGACGGACATGTCGTCGAGACGTCCGGCGGCGTTCAGACGAGGTCCGATTTGATAGCCGAGCGCAGCCGCCGTCACGTCCGCAAGCTTCAAGCCGGCCGCGCGGATCAGGGCCGCGATGCCCGGCCGACACCTGCCCGCACGGATGCGCTTCAGGCCCTGGCTCACGAGGATGCGGTTCGATCGGTCGAGGCGCACGAGGTCGGCCACGGTGCCGAGCGCGACGAGATCGATGCCGTCCATGACCGCGTTCGGCTGCCCGACGGCGCGGCCGAGGGCAGCGAGCAGGTAGAAGACGACGCCGACGCCGGCGAGATGCTTCCCGGCGAACGAGTCGTTCGGCAGGTTCGGGTTCACGATCGCGTTCGCGCGCGGCAGCACGGCCGGCGGCAAGTGATGGTCGGTGACCAGCACGTCGATGCCGCTCGCCCGCGCCGCGTCGACACCGGCCGTGCTCGTGATGCCGTTGTCGACCGTCATGATCAGCGTCGGACCGAGGTCCCGGGTACGCTCGACCACCTCCGGCGTCAGCCCGTAGCCGAGCTCGAAGCGGTCCGGAATGAAATAGCGGACGTTCGCGAATCCGAGCCGCCGCAGCGTGAGCCACGCGAGCGCGGCGCTGGTCGCGCCGTCGGCATCGAAGTCGCCGACGATCACGATCGTGCCGCCGCGATGCTCGAGCAGCAGCTCCACCGCGCCCGTGAGCGCGTCGAAGCGACCGACCGGGATCAAGTGCTTCAGGTCGAGCGCGAGCTCTTCGGCGCCGCGAATCGGGCGGCGCGACAGCACTTGCCGCAGCACGCGATGCAAGCCGGCCGGCCACCGCCAGTGCTCGGAGCCGGGCATCGGCGGCCGCCGCTCAATTTTCGGCATCGCCGGAAACCTGATAACTTGACGATGAGGCCCGCCGGCGCACGCGGCGGCGAAGTGCGAGCACCTGCGAGACCGCAGAGATGGAAATAGCAAGAGAGACCACCGAGGCGAACGTGATTCGCGCGTGGGAGCCCGGCCGCGTGCGTATCGGGCAGGCCTGGTTCGAGGGCCACCTCGTCGTCGCCGCCGACCGCATCATCACGGGATGGACCGTGGCCTCGCCCGCCGACGTCGGCCTCGCGGCGCTCCAACCCGCGCTCGACCTCGATCCGGAGATCGTGCTGCTCGGAACGGGCGCCGAGATCCTGCTGCCGGACACGGGTCTGATGGCCGCGCTCGCCGCGCGCTCCGTCGGCCTCGAGATCATGAGCACGCCGGCCGCGTGCCGGACGTTCAACGTGCTGCTGCACGAGGAGCGCCGGGTCGTCGCCGCGCTGTTCAACCCGCCCGAGGGCTGATCCGTCACCGGCGCTCGCGACGCCCAAGTTCCCGCGCTCGCCCTCCGCACGAAGTCCCGCCTGCGCGGTCGAGCCGCGATGCATACCGTCGCGGCGATCATCTCTTCGGCGGAAGGTATTTGAGCGGATCGACCGGCGCGCCGTGCAGGCGGATCTCGAAGTGCAGGCGCGGCTGCCGCTCCGGGCCGAGGCCCATCTCGGCGATCTTTTGCCCGCGCACGACGGTCTGGCCCTGCTCGACGAGCAAGCGGCTGTTGTGGCCGTACGCAGTCAGATAGGTGTCGTTGTGCCGGATGATCACGAGCTGGCCGTAGCCGATCAATCCGCTGCCCGCGTAGACGACACGTCCTCCGGCCGCGGCCTCGATCGCCTGGCCGACGCGGCCGGCGATCGAGATCCCGCTCGGCAGCCCGCCGCTCGACGACTGAAACGCGCTCACGACCGGTCCGGCCGTCGGCCACTGCCATTCGGGCGGCGGCGAAGTCGGCACCGGCGGGGCGGAGCGCGCGGGCCGCGCCGGGGGCGCGGCGGCCCGCCTTCCTCCGCCGGCCGGCGAACCTGCCGCGGTGCGCGCGGCGGCGCCGGGGAGCGGCGTCAGGCGAAGCCGTTGCCCGACCTGGATGAAATCCGGATCGGGAAGGCGGTTCCAGCGGGCGAGATCGCGATAGTCGAGCCCGTACGTCCACGCGATACCGAACAGCGTCTCGCCGGGCTGCACGATGTGCACGCGAGCAGAGTCGTCGACGGCGGCGCCGGTGCATCCGGCAAGCAGCAGCGCCAGCGCAACCGGTGCCGCCCTCATCGACCCCGAAAGACGACGAGCACGGCCCGCTGCCGTGCCACGGCGTCCCCGCCTGGAGCATGGATGCACCGCCCGACACGGCGCGCAGCGCGCTCACCGCCGCTCATCGGACTCCCGGCGACGACGAGGAAGCGGCCGTCGAGAACGGACAGTGTGCGAAACGGCCTCAACCCTCGGTTCCTTCCACGAGCGGGACGAAGCTGACCGGCGTCAACGTGCGCTTGCGATACTCGTTGCCTTCGCGCGTGACGCTCACGAGGTTCTGCCGTCCGCGCCCGCCGATCGGAATCACGAGCCGCCCGCCGTTTTCGTCGAGCTGCTCGAGCAGCTCCGGCGGAATCTCGGGCGGAGCAGCCGCGCAAAGGATGCCTTGAAACGGCGCCTGACTGCGCCAGCCGTGCCACCCGTCGGAGTGCCGCAGGCTCACGTTGTTGATGCCGAGCCGGCGCAGATTCTCCTGCGCGCGCCTGAACAGCGCATGAACCCGCTCGACGCTGTAGATGTGCTGCACGAACGGCGCGAGCACCGCGGTCTGATAGCCGCAGCCGGTTCCCACCTCGAGGACCTTCGCGAGCTTCACGCCGGCGGGAAGATCGGTGATCAGCGCGACCGTCATCAACGCGACGATGTACGGCTGCGAGATCGTCTGCCCGTAGCCGATCGGCAACGCCGTATCCTCGTATGCGCGGCTTGCGAGCGCCTCGTCGACGAAGAGATGCCGCGGCACCGAGCGGATTCGCTCGAGCACCGGCTCGTGCGTGATCCCCTCGTTGCGCAGCCGCTCGACGAGCCGATCGCGGGTGCGCGCGGAGGTCATCCCGATGCCGTTCAGATCCGCGCCGGTCATTGGAGCTTCTCCACCCAGCGCGAGAGATCGGGAAGCGCCCTGTGATCCGTGAGGTCGATCTTCAGCGGCGAGATCGAAACGCGCCGGTTGGCGATCGCGTGGAAATCCGTGCCCGGTCCCGCGTCCTGCCCTGCTCCGGAAGGACCGATCCAGTAGATCGGCCGATTCTTCGGATCCAGCGCCTTGATCACGGGCTCGGACTTGTGGCGGAAGCCGAGCCGTGTGACCTCGAAGCCGCGAAGCTCGCCGAGCGGCAGATCCGGCACGTTCACGTTGAGGATCGTGTCCGCGGGCAGCGGATGCTCGAGCATGTGCTCGATCAGACGGCGCGTGACGGCGGCCGCCGTCGCGAAATGCCCGCCGCTTTCGAGCACGAGCGACACCGCAACGGCCGGAAAGCCGAGAAAGCGGCCTTCCATCGCGGCGGCGACCGTGCCCGAATAGAGCACGTCGTCGCCGAGATTCGCGCCGTGATTGATGCCCGACACGATCATGTCCGGGTCCTCGTCGAGGAGCCCGGTGATCGCGATGTGCACGCAATCGGACGGCGTGCCGTTCACGTAAAACCAGCGCGAACGCGCCTCCTCGACGCGAAGAGGCGTCTCGAGAGTCAGGGAATTGCTTACGCCGCTTTGGTTGCGCTCGGGCGCGACGACGGTGATGGACGCGAGATCAGCCAGCCGATCGGCGAGCGTTCTGAGCCCCTGGGCCTGATAACCGTCGTCGTTCGAAAGCAATATGCGCACACACCATTCCCTGGAAGAGCCGAGAACGGTGCAACTATACTTGAAGCGTCTGGGCTCTGGGGCACGTGATGGACAGCGGCAACGACGAGCGGAGCGCCTTCCGGCAAGCCATGCTCGGGGTCACGCCGCTCAAGCGGCAGAACCGCGTGGCGCCCGCCCGAAAGCGGCCTGCGGCCACCGCGCGGCTGAGCCGCGCGGCGCGCGCCGCGGTGCTTCGCGACAGCTTGAACGGCGCATTGGTCGAGCAGGCCGACGGCGAAATCGAGTTCCGCCGGCACGGCGTGCGGGCCGAGACGTTGCGGCTGCTGAGGCGCGGCCGCTTCGCCGTCGCCGACGAGATCGACCTGCACGGCCTCACCCGATCGGAAGCGGAGGAGGCGCTGAAAAGCTTCATCGCCGCCTCGGTGTCGCTCGGCCACGGCTGCGTGCGGGTGGTGCACGGTAAAGGCAGTCGCTCGGGCCCGGGCGGCCCGGTGCTGAAGCACGCCGTGCACGAGTGGCTCGCGCGCTGCGACGACGTGCTGGCGTTCGCGTCAGCGGCGCACCGGCACGGCGGCACCGGCGCCGTCTGCGTGCTCCTCCGGAGAAGGTAGCGCTTTCGCTTGCGCGGCGTAACGCCGCGCAGCGTCATAAGGGACGATCTGGTAGAAGCTCTCGCCCGGCTGCACCATGCCGAGCTCGGTGCGGGCGCGCTCCTCCGCCGCGGCGAGACCGCTCTTCAAGTCCCTGACCTCGGCGGCGAGCGCCGCGTTGCGCTCCTCGAGGCTGCGATTCTCTTGCGTGCGGAGCGCCACCTGCTCCTCGAGGCGCCACACCTCGCGCATGCCGCCGTCCGAGAGCCAGAGCCGGAACTGGAGCACGGCGAACGCGAGCGCGAGCGCGACGATCAGCGGACGCATGACGGAAAAAAGGTGTCGGACGCGCGTCTCTGACACCTTTTACAGCTCGATAGGGAAGGCGTCGGCGCCGGCATATCTCGCGTGTCCCCCGAGTTCGTGCTCGATGCGCAGCAGCTGATTATACTTCGCGAGGCGATCCGATCGACACAACGAGCCGGTCTTGATCTGCGTCGCGCGTGTCGCAACGGCGAGATCCGCGATCGTCGCGTCTTCCGTCTCGCCTGAGCGATGCGACACCACGGCGGAGTAACCCGCGTCCGCGGCCATGTCGATCGCGGCCAGGGTCTCGGTCAGCGTGCCGATCTGATTCGGCTTGATCAGAATGCTGTTCGCGACCTTCTGCGCGATGCCTTCCGCGAGAATCTTCGTATTGGTGACGAACAGATCGTCGCCGACCAGCTGGATCCGGTCGCGGAGCCGGCTGCTCAAGAGCCGCCAGCCGTTCCAATCGTTCTCGGCCATGCCGTCCTCGATCGAGACGATCGGGTAGCGCGCGATCAGATCCTCGAGGAACGCTTCGAACTCTTCGGCGTCGAAACGCCGCCCTTCCGAAGCGAGCGTGTACGCGCCGTTCGAGTAGAGCTCCGTGCTCGCGACGTCGAGGCCGAGAAAGATCTCGCGGCCGAGCGTGTACCCCGCGCCGTCGACCGCCTCGGCGATCGTCTCGAGGGCTTCCTCGTTCGAGCGCAAGTTCGGCGCGAAGCCGCCCTCGTCGCCGACGGCCGTTGCGAGACCGCGGGACCGCAAGACCTTTTTCAACGCATGAAAGATCTCGACGCCGTAGCGCAGCGCTTCCGCGAAGCTCGGCGCGCCGACGGGCAGAATCATGAACTCCTGGATGTCGACGCTGTTGTCGGCGTGCGCGCCGCCGTTGACGATGTTCATCATCGGCACCGGCATCACGTAGCTTTCCGCCGCATGCAGATGCCGGAAAAGCGGCAGGCCGCGCTCGGCGGCCGCGGCCTTCGCGCACGCGAGCGATACCGCGAGGACCGCGTTCGCGCCCAGACGGCTCTTGTTCTCGGTGCCGTCGAGCTCGATCAGGCGCCGGTCGATCGCCGCCTGATCGGCGCCGTCCGCGCCGCGAAGCGCCGCGCGAATCTCGCCGTTCACGTGCCCGACGGCCTGCAGCACGCCCTTGCCTAGATAGCGCTGCGGGTCTCCGTCGCGGAGCTCCACGGCCTCGCGCGAGCCGGTGGACGCCCCGGACGGCACGGCCGCGCGGCCGACGCTCCCGCTCTCGAGCTCCACCTCCGCCTCGACCGTCGGGTTCCCCCGCGAGTCGAGCACCTCGAGCCCCCTGATCTCCTTGATCTTGCTCATGCCTCCTCCGTGCTCTTCACGACCTCGTCGATGCGCTTCAGCCGCGCGAGTAGCGTCTCCATCCGATCGAGCGGCCATTGAGTGGCGGCGTCGCAAAGAGCGTGCTCCGGATCGGGGTGCGTCTCGAGGAACACACCGGCGATGCCGGCGGCGACGGCCGCACGCGCAAGAATCGGAATGTGACGCCGCTCGCCGCCCGACGCGTGACCGAGGACGCCGGGCGCCTGCACCGCGTGCGTCGCGTCGAACACGACCGGCGCGCCGGTCTCACGCAGCACGGCGATAGCGCGCATGTCGACGACGAGATCGTGATAGCCGAAGTTGACGCCCCGCTCGCATACGAGCAGCCGCTCGTTGCCGGTGGAGCGCGCCTTGGCGACGACGTTCACCATCTCCTCCGGCGACAGAAACTGCCCCTTCTTCAGATTGACCGGTCTGCCCTGCTTCGCGACCGACAGGATGAAGTTCGTCTGGCGGCAGAGGAGCGCCGGGGTCTGGAGCACGTCGACCACCTCGGCCACCTCGCCGAGAGGCGTGTCCTCGTGCACGTCCGTCAGCACCGGCACGCCCACGTCGCGCTTCACGCGCTCGAGTATGCGCAGTCCTTCGGCGATCCCGAGACCGCGGAAGCTGCCGATCGACGAGCGATTCGCCTTGTCGAACGACGCCTTGAACAGCAGCGGCATCGACAGCCGCGCGCAGATGTCGCGCAGCCTCTCGGCGGTCGAAAGCACCATCGGCTCGTTTTCGATGACGCAAGGCCCGGCGATGACGAAGAGCGGATGCGACGGACCCGTCTCGAAGCCCGCGAGCATCATGCTCGCGCGGCCCGCGGCAGCCGCAGCCCCTGGCATGCGCGCGCCGCGCTCACGAAGCTCGCGAAGAGCGGATGGCCGTCCCGCGGCGTGGACGTGAACTCGGGATGGAACTGCGACGCCAGAAACCAGGGATGATCCGGCAGCTCGATCACCTCGACGAGACCGTCCTGCGAGAAGCCCGAAAAGACGAGCCCCGCCTCCTGGAACCGCTCGAGGTAGCGGTTGTTGAACTCGTAGCGGTGCCGATGCCGCTCCGAGATCACGTCCTTGCCGTAGATCGATCGCACGAGGGTCGAGCTCTTCAGCCGGCAGCGTTGGGCGCCGAGGCGCATCGTTCCGCCGAGGTCGGAATCCGCGCTGCGCTCCACGGTGGCCCCGCTCTCGTCCTGCCATTCCGTGATCAGCGCGATCACCGGATCCGCCGCCGCGCTGTTGAACTCGGTGGACTGCGCACCGCTCAGACCCATCACGTTGCGTGCGTACTCGATGATCGCGACCTGCATACCGAGGCAGATGCCGAGATAAGGCACCCGCTTCTCGCGCGCGAACCGCACGGCCTCGATCTTGCCCTCGATCCCCCGCTCGCCGAAGCCGCCGGGGACGAGGATCGCGTCGACGTCCGCCAGGCAGTCCGTGCCGGAGGACTCGATCTCCTCGGACTCGACGTACTCGATCTTGACGCGCGTGCGCGTGTGAATGCCGGCGTGCACGAGCGCCTCGGTCAGCGACAGGTACGAGTCCTTGAGATCCACGTACTTGCCGACCATCGCGACCGTGACCTCCGCCTCCGGATGTGCCTTCGCGTCGACGACGGCCTCCCACTCCGAGAGATCGGCCGGCGGCGCCTGGAGCTTCAGCTTCTCGACGACGATCTCGTCGAGCCCCTGCCCGTGCAGCATCATCGGGATCTTGTAGAGGTCGTCGACGTCGACCGCGGAAATCACGGCGCGTGCCTCGACGTTCGTGAAAAGGGCGATCTTCGCGCGCTGCTCCGCCGGCAGCGGCAGCTCGGAGCGGCAGACGAGCACGTCCGGTTGAATGCCGATCGAGCGCAGCTCCTTCACCGAGTGCTGCGTCGGCTTCGTCTTGATCTCGGACGAGGCCGCGATGAACGGCACGAGCGTCAGGTGAATGTACAGCGTGCGATCGCGGCCGAGCTCGACACCCATCTGGCGTATCGCCTCGAGGAACGGCAGCGATTCGATGTCGCCCACCGTGCCGCCGATCTCGACCATGCAGACGTCCGCGTCCTCGGCCCCCTTGAAGACGCAGCGCTTGATCTCGTCCGTGATGTGCGGGATGACCTGGACGGTGGCGCCGAGATACTCGCCCCGGCGCTCCTTCGCGATCACGTTCGAGTAGATGCGGCCGGTGGTGAAATTGCTGTTGCGCCCCGTTTTAGTGCGCACGAAGCGCTCGTAATGGCCGAGATCGAGATCCGTCTCGGTGCCGTCCTCGGTCACGAATACCTCGCCGTGCTGGAACGGGCTCATCGTGCCGGGGTCGACGTTGATGTAAGGGTCGAGCTTGATCAGACGGACCGTGAGACCGCGCGCCTCGAGAATGGCGCCGAGACACGCCGACGTGATGCCCTTCCCCAAGGACGACACCACGCCGCCTGTGATGAATATGAATCGGGTCATGCTCCGCCTGTCCGAAACGTAAGAAGGCCGCGCCGGCGCGGCCCTTGCAAAACGTGCCGCCGCGTCGCAGCGGACGTCATTCCCACGAAAATGAAAACGGTTGGTTCTTCGGAGACGGTGCTACAACGTACCAGAACGGCTCCGATGCGGCCAGCCCGCGTCGGCACCGACGCGCCGCGACGCGGAGCAGAGCGGCGCTCGCGCACGGGCAACGACGCAAGACGCCGAGCATTTGCGCACTTGCATCGCGCGCGCGCCGCTCGCCGGCGGGCGTCTGTCGTTTGCGTCAGTCGATGCGCGGATGGTCGTGCCAGCGCACGCGCCATCGCGGCTCGGCGGGCGCCGCGCGCAATGCTTCGTCGTCGAGCGCGAGATCGGCGACGGCCACGAGGCGGTCGCCACGGTAGAGCAGCGGAACGCGGTCGCGCATCCAAGGGACGATGCCGCGCTGCTGGAACCAGTGCTTCAGCGAGCGATGATGCGCGTCGCCGGCGGGCTTGAAGCGCTCGCCACCGGCCCGGAAGCGCACGTCGAGTCCCTGCCGCGCCCACGACTCGGGCATCCCGGCGGCTTCCGGCGCGCGAGCACCGGTACGCGGATCGCCGGCCGCCGCGCCGCGCGGAGCCGCGGACGCGGCCTCCGCCGCGCCTTCGCCCGCATCGGGCGCGTCGACCGGTTCGAGGACGAGACGGCCTTCCGGGCCCTCCCACGGGCTCTCCGCGCTGACCCGCCCGGCCGGCGCCGCGAGCGGCGCGCCGACTCGCGCGCGCTCGGCACCGGCCCGGGCGGACCGCTCCGAACGACGCTCGGCCGAGCGCTCCGGCGTGCGCGGTGCCGCGAGCAGGTAAAGCCGATCGCGGTAGACGCGCGCTTCGCCGCCCGGCCACTGCACACGTGCGCGCGCGCCCGGTCCGCTTTCGGCGATCGCGGCGCAGAGCCGCTCGAGCCGGTCGGCGTTCGGCATCGGCAGGTTCGCCCGCCGGATCGCATGGCGCAGCGCGTTGCGTCGGCGTGCCGCCTGAAGCGCGCGCAGCGGGGCGAGCGGAACCCTATCCGCCACGGCGCCCGCCGCGGCGAGATCCGCCTCGGCCACGCTCACCAGAATCTCCTCCGCGTCGCCCATGGCCGCGGCGAGCCGCGCGGCGCTGCGAAGCGCCGCATCGCCCCACCGCTCGCGGATCACGGGCAGCAGCTTCGCGCGCACGAGATTGCGATCGTGCTCGAGGCTTCGGTTCGACGGATCCTCGAGCCAGTCGAGCATCCAGTCCTCCGCGATCGCCCGGATCTCCGCGCGCGACGCAGCGAGCAGCGGGCGCACGATCTCGCCGCGGCCGAGCGGCGCGCGCGGCAGGATGCCCCGCAGACCGCGCACGCCCGTTCCGCGCAGCAACCGAAGCAGCAGCGTCTCGAGCTGATCGTCGGCGTGGTGCGCGGTGAGCAACGTCTCGCCTTCGGCGAGAAGCTCCGCGAGCGCGGCGTACCGCGCGTCTCTCGCGGCCGCCTCGAGCCCGGTCCGCGCGGCGCGGTCGACGACGATCCTGACGCTGCGAAACGGCACGCTCCACTCGGCGCAGACGCGCCGGCACCGGCGTTCCCATTCGGCCGAGTCGGGATGCAGACCGTGATCCACGTGCAGCGCGCGCAGCGATTCGACGGCCGGCAGGCGCGTCATCGCCGCGAGCAGCACGGTGGAGTCGAGCCCGCCGCTGAAAGCGACGGCGAAGCGACGGGCATGCGGAACCGTGCGGTGCAGCGCTGCGCGCAGACCGTCGAGAAAAAGCCGCTCGCGGGTCTCGCTCAAGCTTCTCCGGCCCGCCCGGCCGGGCCGCTACGCCTGCCCTCGGAGGGGCGCGGCGTGCTCAGCCTTCCTTGAAGTTGCCGTAGGCCGCAAGCTTCGCGCGGCGCGCCTGCACGAGCTCGTCGGCGTTGAGCGCCTGGAGCTCCGCGAGCGCCTGCACGAGCGTGTTCTTCAACGTCTCGGCCATCCCGTTCGGATCGCGATGAGCGCCGCCCAGCGGCTCGGGGATCACGTCGTCGACGAGGCCGAGCTTCTGCAGACGGTCGGCCGTGACGCCCATCGCCTCGGCCGCGGCCTCCGCTTTCTCCGCGGTCTTCCACAGAATCGACGCGCAGCCCTCGGGCGAGATCACCGAGTAGATGCTGTACTGGAGCATGTACATCCGGTCCGCGACGCCGATCGCGAGCGCGCCGCCCGAGCCGCCCTCGCCGATCACGACGCTGACGATCGGCGTCCGGAGCCCGGACATCACGAAGAGATTGCGCGCGATCGCCTCGCTCTGGCCGCGTTCTTCCGCGCCGACGCCGGGATAGGCGCCCTTCGTGTCGATCAACGTGATCACCGGCAGCGAAAACTTCTCGGCGAGCCGCATGATTCGCAGCGCCTTGCGGTAGCCCTCGGGGCGGGCCATGCCGTAGTTCCTCTCGATGCGCTCCTTCGTATCGCGGCCCTTCTCGTGGCCGATCAGCGCGACCGGCCGGCCCTCGAGCCGCCCGAGGCCGCAGATCAGCGAGCGATCGTCGGCATACATCCGATCGCCGTGCAGCTCCTGAAAGTCGGTGAAGCACTTCTCGATGTAATGCAGCGTATCCGGCCGCTGCGGATGACGTGCAAGCTGTACGACCTGCCAAGGAGTCAAGCTCGAGAATATCCCCCGGGTGAGCGACTCGCTTTTCTTCCTGAGCCGCTCGATCTCTTCCGTGATATTGACCTCGGAGTCGTCGCCGACGAACTTCAGCGCGTCGATCTTCGCCTCGAGCTCCGCGATCGGCTGCTCAAAATCGAGGAATTTCAAATCCATATGGACGCCTGCTGACTGCCGCGCCACGATAACCCCATCCCGGACACGGTGACAAGTGCCGACCCCGCACAATCGCGCCTAGGTCGGCCATGCCTGCCACGGCGGTCGTTTCCGCTCTCTTGGCCCGACCGCGCGGCATTTGGGAACGTGTCTTCGGTCATGCCTTTCGGCCATGCCTGCCGCGGCCGTCGTTTCCGCTCTCTTGGCCCGACCGCCCGCAACGTATCGGGAACGCGTCTTCGGTCGTCCCCGCCGCGGCCGTCGATTCCGCTCTCTTGGGCCGACCCCCTGCAACGTATCGGGAACGTGTCTTCGGTCGTGTCTTTCGGGGCCGTCCGCCGCCAGGGACGGCGGCGGACGATCCGCAGGGACGCTCTTCCGGCGTGCCCCGAAAGGCACGACCGAAGACGCGTTCCTCGGCGCAGCGCCGACCGTCGGGCCAAGAGAGCGGAAACGACACGCTACGGGCTGGCGGCGCCATGCTAGCGACCGCAGGTACGCGCGGCACGCGAAGGTCGAGACCGGAGCCGCTCACACGAAGTGCTTCGGGTAATGAATCGAGAACCGCTCCTCCCCGAGCAGCCGCGCGAGCGTCTCGCGCAGCTCCCGCGTCGGCCGTACCGCCCACTCGTCCCCGAGCGTCAACAGCGCCTCCGCCGTCCGCCCCTCGTACTTCAAGCACACCTCGCACTTCCCCCGCGTGAACGGGCGGAGCGCGCTCTTCAGCGCCGGCACGAAGTCCGGCCGCGCGTCGGCGCTGCACCAGCGGATCGTGAGTCGCCGTGCATGCTCCTCGATCTCGTCGTCCACCGAGCGCACCCGCTGCGCGGTCAGCCGCCACGCGCTCAGAAAGTCGTCGTAGCGCAGCTGGCCGCGGACGACGAGAACGGCGTCCTTCACGACGAGGTGGCGCGCCTCGGCGTACACCTCGTCGAAGAGCGTGACCTCGATCGCTCCGGTGTTGTCGTCGAGCTCGATCGACACACGCCCGCCCCGGCGGCGCACGTCCATCACGACGCCGCCGAGCGTGACCTCCCGGCGCACCGCGTAGGGGTATTGCCCGGCACCGCCGCCGTCGCTCGGCAGCGCGCCGAGCACACCCGCGATCGGACCGTTCGTGAAGTGCGCGCAGTGGGTCGCCACGTCGTCGAACGGGTGTCCGGTCAGATAGAGGCCGAGGCTCTCGCGCTCGGCCTGCAGCCGCTCGCGCTTCGTCCATTCGCGCAGGACCGGAAACTCGTGCTCGAGCTCCGGCCCGTCGTCGTCGCCGAAGAGCGCCGCCTGCCCGCCCGCGAGCGCGTGCGCCGAATGCTCCGCGAGGCGCAGCGCGTCGGGGATCGACTGCATCAGCGTCGCGCGGTTCGCGCCGAGACCGTCGAGCGCGCCGCAGCGCGCGAGCGCCTCGAGCACACGGCGATTCAGCTTCTGCGTGTCGACGCGGCGGCAAAGATCGAGAAGGCTCGTATACGGCCCACGGGCTTCGCGCTCGGCGACGATCGCCTGCGCGGCGCCCTGCCCTACGCCCTTCACGGCCCCGAGCCCGTAGCTGATGCGCCGCGGGCCGAGCGTCGTGAACGCATGCGCAGAGCGATTGACGTTCGGCGGGTCGAGCTCGATGCCGAGCTCCGCGCAGTCCTTCTTCAACACGACCAGCTTGTCGGTGTTGTCCATGTCCGCGGTCATCACGGCGGCCATGAACGCCGCGGGGTAATGCGCCTTGAGCCACGCCGTCTGATATGCGACGAGCGCGTACGCGGCCGAGTGCGACTTGTTGAACCCGTATCCGGCGAACTTCTCCATCAGATCGAAGATGTGCGTCGCGAGCGCTTCGTCGACGCCGCGCTCCACCGCGCCGGCGACGAAAACCTGCCGCTGCTTCGCCATCTCCTCGGGCTTCTTCTTGCCCATCGCGCGGCGCAGCAGATCGGCGCCGCCGAGCGAATAGCCGGCGAGCACCTGCGCGATCTGCATCACCTGCTCCTGGTAGAGGATCACGCCGTACGTGGGCTTCAGCACCGGCTCGAGCGACGGGTGCAGATAGTCGATGGGCGCTCCGCCGCGCGCGTGCTTGCGGTTGATGAAGTCCTCGACCATGCCGGACTGAAGCGGCCCGGGGCGAAACAGCGCGTTGATCGCGACCAGGTCCTCGAAACGATCGGGCTTCAGCCGCTTGAGCAGGTCGCGCATGCCGCGCGACTCGAGCTGGAACACCGCGGTCGTCTGCGAGCGGTTCAGCAGCTCGTAGGTCTTGTGGTCGTCGACCGGCACGGCGGCGAGATCGACCGGCGGCTCACCGCGCGCCGCGCGCTCCGCGTTGATCGTCGCGAGCGCCTTATCGATGATCGTGAGCGTCTTGAGGCCGAGGAAGTCGAACTTCACGAGCCCGATCGCCTCGGTGTCGTACCAGTCGAGCTGCGTCAGCGAGCCCTCGGGCTCCGTGTAGAGCGGCATGAACTCCGTCAAAGGCGCCGGCGCGATCACGACGCCGCCGGCATGCGTGCCGGCGTTCCTCGCGAGCCCTTCGAGCCGGCGCGCCATGTCGAGCAGATTGCGGACCTCTTCCTCCGCCCGGTAGGCGGCGGCGAGCTCTTCGCTCTCCGCGAGCGCCCGGTCGAGCGTCATGCCGAGCTCGAACGGGATCAGCTTCGCGATGCGGTCGACGTAGCCGTAAGGCATGCCGAGGACGCGGCCGACGTCGCGCACGACCGCGCGCGCGGCCATCGTGCCGAACGTGATGATCTGCGAGACCCGGTCGCGGCCGTAGCGCTCCGCGACGTAGCCGATCACGCGGTCGCGCCCCTCGATGCAGAAGTCGACGTCGAAATCGGGCATCGAGACGCGCTCGGGGTTCAGGAAGCGCTCGAACAGGAGATCGTGCGCGATCGGGTCGAGGTCCGTGATGCCGAGCGAGTACGCGACGAGGGAGCCGGCGCCCGAGCCCCGCCCCGGCCCCACCGGGATGTCGTTGCGGCGCGCCCAGCCGATGAAGTCGGCGACGATCAGGAAGTAGCCTTCGAAGCCCATCCGGCAGATCACGTCGAGCTCGCGCTCGAGCCGCTGCGCATACGTGCCGTCCGCGTCGTCGTGGCCGGCCGCTTCGAGGCGTCGGGCCAGTCCGCGCGCGGCCTCCTCGCGAAGATACCCCGCTGCGCTCGTTCCCTCGGGCGTCTCGAACTCGGGCAAGAACACTTGGCCGAGCTCGAGCTCGAGGTTGCAGCGCTTCGCGATCTCCACGGTGTTGTCGATCGCTTCCGGCAGCTCGTCGAAGAGCTGCTGCATCTCGACCGCCGGCTTCAGGTACTGCTCCTCCGTGTAGCGCCGGGGACGGGCCGGGTCGCCGAGCGTGCGGCCCTGCGCGATGCACACCCGCGTCTCGTGAGCTTCGAAATCGGAGCGCTCGACGAAGCACACCTCGTTCGTCGCGACCAGCGGCACGCCTTCCGCGGCCGCGAGCGCGACGGCGCGCTCGAGGTACTCGGCTTCGCCGGGCCGACCGAGACGCTGGCACTCGATGTAGAAGCGCCCCGGCATCCGCCGCCGCCAGACCTCGAGCACGGCCTGCGCGCGCTCCGGGTCGTTCGCCGCGAGCGCCTTGCCGAGCTCTCCGGACGGCCCGCCGGAGAGCGCGATCAGGCCCCGCAGCGAGTCCTCGTCGAGCCATTCGGCGAGCAGCAGTGCGCGCCCGTGCGGCTGCGCCGCGGCGTAGCCGGCCGTCAGCAGCCGGCTCAGGTTGCGGAACCCTTCGCGGCTCGCGCAGAGCAGGGTCATCGGATGCGGATCGCGCTCGCCGGGCTTCTCGGCCGTCCAGACGTCCGCGCCGATGATCGGCTTGATCCCTCGGGCGACGGCCGCCTTGTAGAACTTGACCATTGCCGAGACGTTGCCGAGGTCGGTCACGGCGACGGCCGGCATCCCGAGCCGCTCGACCGCCTCGACGAGCGCCTCGACACGCACGACGCTGTCGACCAGCGAGTACTCGGTGTGCACCCGCAAGTGCACGAACGGCCGGGGACGCGCGCTCGTCGGCCGGACGGCGCTGCTCGGATCAGTCATCGTCGACTAGCACGACGCGGCGGTCGTACGGCCGCGCGCACGGCGCGAAGCTGCTGCGATGGATCGGGCACGGCCCGTGGCGCTCGAGCGCCTCGAGGTGCTCCTCGGTGGCGTAGCCTTTGTGTCGATCGAATCCGTAGACCGGATACCGCCGATGCCAGCGGCGCATCAGGCGATCGCGGCACACCTTCGCGAGAATCGAGGCCGCGCTGATCGCGGCTACCTTCGCATCACCGTCGACGATCGGCTCGAGCAGGAACGGGCGGTGATGGTTCTCGAATCGCGGCAGCTGATTGCCGTCGATGCGCACGAGATCGGGCACGACGCGAAGGCGAAGCACGGCGCGTTCCATCGCCCGCAGCGTTGCCTGCAGAATGTTCACCTCGTCGATCTCCGCAGGCCCGGCGTAACCGAGCGCGAAGGCCGCTGCCTTCCGGCGGATCTCGCGTGCGAGGCGCGTCCGCTCTTCCGGCGACAGCAGCTTCGAGTCCTTGAGCCCGCGGATCCGGCGGCGCCGATCGAGCACGACCGCGGCGGCGACGACGGGACCGGCAAGCGGCCCCCGCCCCGCCTCGTCGACGCCGGCGACCGTCGCGTCGCGCCCGACGAACGGAAGCCGCCGCGTCAGACCCACGGCGCCTCGCTCCTCGAAGCCGCCGTGGCGCGCGGGGACGGCGCCGCGCCGCGCGGTTCAGCTCTGCTCTCGCCGCGCTGATCGTGCATCGTGCGTCCCGGCTTCTTCTTTTCCCTGCCCCCGGTCCAGTAACTCGAGCACGGCCTCGGCCGCCGCGTCGCTCGCGCCGCGGCGCAGCCTTCGATGAATCGAGTCGAAGGCATGATACCAATCCTCGGTCTCCGTCTCGCCGTCGAGGCAGCGCAGCAACGCCGGCCCCATCGCATCGGGGCGCACGCGGTCCTGCGCGAACTCGGCCACGATCCCTCGGCCCGCGAGCAGGTTCGGCAGCGAAAAGTGCGGAATGCGCGCGACGCCGAGACGCCGCGCGATCGCGTACGTCAGCGGCGAGACGCGGTAGGCGACCACCATCGGCCGCTTCAGCAGCAGCGCTTCGAGGCTCGCAGTGCCCGACGCCGTCAGCACGGCGTCGGCCGCGGCCATGACCTCGCGCGCCTTTCCGACCGTGCGGACGGGCGCCGGATCGAGCGCCGCCTCGCCCGCCGACCGCGCGAACACCTCCTCCATCTCGGCGTTCGCGAGCGCGATCGCGAAGCGGATGCCGGGGCGCGCGCGCTGCACCCACTCGGCCGTCGCGAGGAACGGGGCCGCGAGCCGCGTGACCTCCGGGCGGCGGCTTCCGGGCAGGACGGCGACCAGCGGCGCATCGGTCGCGAGACCGAGCCGCTCGCGGGCCTCATTCCGGTCCACGTGCGGCGGAATCGCGTCGGCAAGCGGATGGCCGACGAAGCGCGCGTTGACGCCGTGCGCCGCGTAGAAGTCGGTTTCGAACGGCAGCACGCACAGCACGAGATCCGCGGCCGCGCGCACCGTGCGCACGCGCGATTGCCGCCACGCCCAAATCTGCGGGCTCACGTATTGCACGGTGCGGAAGCCCGCGGCGCGCAGCCGCAACTCGACCGGAACGTTGAAGTCGGGGGAATCGATGCCGATCAGCACGTCGGGCCGGCTCGCTTCGAGGCGGCGGATCAGGTCGCGGCGCAGCCGCAGCAGGCGCGGCAGGTGGTGCAGCACCTCCGCGAGGCCCATGACCGAAAGCTCCTCGGCCCGATACCAGGGCGAGCAGCCCGCCGCGGCCATCTGCTCGCCGGCGATGCCGAAGAACTCCGCGTCGGGAACGCGCCGCTTTATCGCCTCGATCAGGCCGGCGCCGAGCGCATCGCCCGACTTCTCGCCGGCGACGAGCGCGAAGCGTTTCGGCGGCTGCATGTCCTCTGAGCGAGCTCGGCCGCGTCAGCGGATTACGCCGCGCGTGCTCGCGCGCAGCGAATCGAGCAGCGGGCGAAGCTCGGGCTGCGATTCGACGCGCTCCGCCAGGGCTGCGAGCGCATCGTCGAGCTTCAGCCCTTGACGATAGACGATGCGGTAGGCGTCGCGGATGTTGCGGATTTGCTCCGGCGTGAACCCGCGCCGCTTCAGCCCCTCGGTGTTGATCCCGCGCGGGACGGCGGGGCCGCCCGCGGCCATGACGTAGGCCGGAACGTCCATCGTGACGAAGCTGTACATGCTCAGGAACGAGTGGGCGCCGATCCGGCAGAACTGATGAACGCCCGTGAAGCCGCCGAGGATCGCGTAGTCTCCGATGTGGACGTGGCCCGCGAGAGTCGCGGCATTCGCAAAGATCGTATGGTCGCCGACGACGCAGTCGTGGGCGATGTGCACATACGCCATGATCCAGTTGTCGTTGCCGATTCGGGTCACGCCCCGGTCCTGGACCGTGCCGCGGCTGATCGTGACGTACTCGCGAATGGTGTTTCGGTCGCCGATCTCGAGGCGGGTGGGCTCGCCCGCGTACTTCTTGTCCTGAGGATCGTCGCCGATCGACGCGAACTGGAAGATGCGGTTGTCCTCGCCGATCGTCGTCGGGCCCTTCACGACCGCGTGCGCCTCGATGCGCGTGCCGCGCCCGATCTCCACGCCCTCGCCGATGATCGAGAACGGCCCGACATAGGCGTCCTCGTGGATCTCTGCCTTCGGCGAGACGACCGCCCGCTGGTCGATCAAGGGCGCTTCCCGGCGACCATCGTGATCTCGGCCTGCGCGGCGACCCGGCCGTCCACTTCGGCCCGCGAGTCGAAGCGCCAGATGGCCTTGCGGCTCTGCGCGAGCTCGACCCGCAGAATCAACTGGTCGCCGGGCCGAACCGGTTGCTTGAAGCGCGCCTTCTCGATGCCCGTGAGATAGAGCAGCGCGTCGCGTTCCTCGGGACTCGCCATTTCCCACACGAGCAGGCCGCCGGCCTGCGCGAGCGCTTCGACGATGAGGACGCCCGGCATGACCGGAAATCCCGGAAAGTGCCCGGTGAAGAACATCTCGTTTGCGGTAACGTTCTTCACGGCCACCAGCGAGTCGGGCACGGACACCTCCAGCACGCGGTCGACGAGCAGAAACGGGTAACGGTGGGGCAGCCGTTCCATGATCGCCCCGATGTCGAGCTTCGGTCCGTCCGTCATTGTTCGTTCGTTCCCAATAAAGAGGCGCGCCCTTCTCGGTCGTCGCCGTGCGCGCTCAATCGTCGTCGTGCGCGCGGAGGCCGACGCGCCGTTCGACGGCGCGCAGGCGCTTCGCAAGCTCGTCGAGGTGCCTGAAGCGCCCGGCGTTGCGGCGCCAGCGCGCGGCTTCGTCCGCGGGCAGCGTGCCGAGGTAAACGCCCGGCTGCGTGATCGAGCGGGTGATGACGCTGCGGACCAGCATCACGACGTCGTCGCAGATGTCGAGATGCCCGACCATCGCCGCGCCGCCCGCGATCATACACCGCTTTCCGATCCGCGTGCTGCCGGCCACGCCCGTCATCGCCGCCATCGCCGTGTGCGCGCCGACGCGCACGTTGTGGCCGATCTGCACGAGATTGTCGATCTTCACGCCGTCCTCGATCACGGTATCCTCGATCGCGCCGCGATCGATCGCGCTGTTCGCACCGATTTCGACGTCGTCGCCGATCGTGACCGAGCCGACCTGCGGCACCTTCACCCAGCCGCCGTGCGCAAAGTCCTCGGCGAAGCCGAAGCCGTCCGCGCCGATCACGACGCCGGGGTGGAGCAGACAGCGCGCGCCGATCTTCACGCCGTGAAGCACGGTGACGCGGGCCGCGAGCCGGGTGCCCGCGCCGATCCGAACGCCTTCGCCGACCACCGATCCCGGCCCGATCACGACGCTTTCGGCGATCACGCTGCCGGCGCCGACGACGGCCTGCGGGCCGATCTCGGCGGAGGGATGAATATCGGCGCCGGCGGCGACGACCGCCGTCGGATGAATCCCCGGCCGCGGCGCGGGCGGCGGATGGAGCACGGCCGCGACGCGGGCGTACGTCGCATACGGATTGGCGTGCACGAGGCAGGGCACCGGACACTCGGCCCGGTAGCGCTCCTCGAGTATCACGGCCCCCGCCCGCGTGTCACGGAGCGCGGCGCGGTAGCCGGGATTCGCGAGAAAAGTAATCGCGTCCGGCGTCGCGTTCGGGAGCGTCGCGACCCGGGAGACGACGGCGTCGGCGGGGCCGTGGAGCGCGCAGCCGAAGCGCTCTGCGAGATCCCCGAGCGTGGCCGCCATCGAAGCGCCTTAGTCGTCTTCCTCCTGCAACATCTCGAGGACGGCCTCGGTGATGTCGAGGTCGCTGTCGAAATAGAGAGCTTCGGCGACGATCAGGTCGTAGTCCTCGCTGCGAGCATAGTCCTGCACTCGCTGAAGGACCGTTCGCTGGACCTTGTTCAGCTCCTCGTTCTGACGGATGTTGGCGTCTTCGCGAAGCTCGTTGACCGCGCGCTCCAAGTCGCGGGCGCCGTCGCGAATCTCGCGCTCGAGATTCGCGCGTTCCTGATCGCTCATGACCTCGGCATCGCGCTGCAGCCGCTGCTGCTTCTCCTCGAGCTCCTGCCGCATCGTCACGATGTCGCGCTGCCGCGGAGCGAACTCCGTCTCCAAGGCCGCATTCATCTGTTCGAACTGCGGCGACTGCTGCACGAGCAACGGAAAGTTGACGACGCCGATCTTGAGGTCCTGCGCCTGAGAAGGGCCGGCAATAAGCATGCCCGCCGCGAGCGCGACGGGCCCCCAGGCCCGAAATGCCTTCACCATGAACTCGATCCTCAAATGCTAAAACGCATTGCCTATGTTGAATTGAAAGCGCTCGACCTCGTCGCCGAAGAAGCGGTCGGTTTCTTCGTCGGCGTTGAGCGGAACCGCATAGCTGAAGCTCATGAGGCCCATCGGGCCGTACCACTCGACGGCGAGCCCGAAGGATTTTTTCAACTTATCATAGTCGAAATCGTAGTCGATCGGATCGCCGAGACGGTCGAAGAACTCCACGTCCCCGGTCGAGAACACGTTGCCGATGTCGTAGAAGAGCGAGATCCGCGTCGAGCCCGCGAGCTTCTCCGGCGTCGGCATGATCAGCTCGAATTGGTTCGCAACCAGGAAATTGCCGCCATAGGGATTGCGGAGCGAGTCGAGCGGACCGAGGTGGCTCTGCTTGTACCCGCGCACCGAGCCCGGCCCGCCGGCATAGCGGTTGCGGTACGGCGGCAACGACGTGGTGTCGCCGAACGCATCGCCGTAGGCAAGGTCGCTGTTGATCCTGAAGCGCCAGCGTCCGGGCAGCCGAATGTACTTGGTGAAGTCGAGTGACGCCACGTAGTACTCGACCTCGCTGCCCGGCACGGACGCGTTCAGGCCCGCCCGCATGTACGTGCCGAGGGTCGGGAAAATCGCCGCGTTCAGGCTGTCGTAGGACCACCCGGCCATGAGCTCGAAGGTTTGCACCTTCGTACCGAACACGCCGCTCTGTCCTTCGATCGTGAACGGATTGCCGTTCGACCGGACCCAGTCGCGAGCCTGCTCCGAGCTGAACGCGGTGGTCAGAAGCTCCGCGTCCTGATACAGGAAGCCGAAGTTGAAGTATTGGTACTCGGTGAGCGGATAGGTCCAGTTGAGGCCGCCCGACATCGTCTCGGTCGAGAAGTCGGACGTGTAGGACGTGAACTGCGTGATGTCCTGATAGGAGAACGAGATCGTTCGCGACAGCTCGTCGACCGTGCGGTAGTAGTCCGTGAACGAGACGTCGTAGACCTTCTGGAACTCGCCGGCGCGCAGGTCCACGGCCACACGGTTGCCCGTGCCCATGAAGTTCGCGTGGATGAAATTGCCGCCGAGGATGATGCCCTGCGACTCGGCGTACCCGAGGCTGCCGCCGAACTGTCCCGGCAGGCCTTCCTCGATCTCGAACTCGACGTCGACCTGGTCCGGGCTGCCCGGAACGGGCACGGTCTCGTACTCGACGGACTCGACGTACGGCAGCCGCTGGAGCCTCACCTTCGACCGCTCGAGGTCCGCGTTCGAGAGATAGGCCCCTTCGAGCTGGCGCATCTCGCGCCGGAAGACCTCGTCGTCGACGTTGTCGGCGCCGTTGAAGTCGATGCGGCGGACGTACACGCGGTTCTGCGGCTCCACGAAGAACGTGACCGCGACCTCCTTGGTCTCCTCGTTCAGCTCCGGGACGGCCTGGACCTCCGCGAAGGCGTAGCCATCCAGGCCGAGGCGGTTGGCCATCGCCTGCTCGGTGAACGTCAAGAGCTGTTGCGAGAACGTCTGGCCGGGCCGCGGCAGGATCAACGCGCGCAGCTCGTCCTCCGGAACGACCATCTGGCCGGCGAGGTCGATCTCGGAGAAGGTGTACTGATCGCCCTCCTCGACGCCGATCGTGATGAAGATATCGCTCTTGTCCGGCGAGATCGCGACCTGCACGTCGTCGAGCCGAAAGTCCGCGTAGCCGCGGTCCATGTAGTACGAGCGCAGCGTCTCGAGATCGCCTTCGAGGGCCTCGCGCGAGTAGCGGTTGTCGTCGCGGAGGAAGGACAGCAGGTTGCCGGTGGTGAGCTGGAACTGATCGAGGAGCTCGTCGTCGTCGAACGCCTCGTTGCCGACGATGTTGATCTGGCGGATCTTCGCTCGCTCGCCTTCCTCGATGTCTATCGAAACGCGCACGCGGTTGCCGGGAAGCTCCTCGACGGTCGGCGTGACCTTTACGGCGTACTTGCCGCGTGCGTGATATTCCTCGGTCAAGAACTGAGTGACGTCGTCGAGAACCGAGCGATCGAAGGTCTCGCCGACCGCGAGACCGACGTCCTTCAGCGACTCCTCGAGCGCCTCGTCCTCGATGTCCTCGTTCCCGCTGAACGTAAACTCCTGGATCGACGGCCGCTCGAGGACCGCGATCACGAGCGTGTCGCCGTCGACGCGCAGCTCGATGTCCTGAAAGAAGCCGGTGCCGTAAAGCGCTCGGATCGCTTCCGCGACACGCTGCTCGGTAATCGTGTCGCCGATATTGATCGGCAAGTAGTTGTAGACGGTGCCCTCGGAGATGCGCTGCGCGCCCTCCACGCGAAAGTCGCGCACGACGAACGGGTAGGGACTCTGCTGCGCGACCTGGGCCGCGGCGCCGGCGGCGAAGCCGGCTGCGAGCACGCCCGCGACGGCGCGGGCGATGCTGCGGGAAGCGAGTGTTGCGAATGCCATCAGCCGAATACCCGCGTCAGATCGTTGTAGAAGACGAACCCCATCAGAAGAATCATGAACAGGATGCCGAGCTGCTGGCCGAATGCCATCGCCCGTTCCGACAACGGTGCGCCTTTGATCCACTCCGCCAGCTGGTAGACGATCTGGCCGCCGTCGAGGAGCGGCACCGGGAGCAGGTTCAAGATCCCGAGACTGATGCTCACGATCGCGAGAAAGCTCAGGAAGGCGCTAAAGCCGGCCTGCGCGCTGTCCCCCGCATAGCCCGCTATCGCTATCGGTCCGGACATATTACGCATCGACACGTCGCCGACAACCATGTGCCCGATCATCGTGACCGTGAGCGCGGACATCTCCCAGGTCTTGCGGATGCCGTGACCGAGCGCAGCGAGCGGGCCGTAGCGCTGCTCGGCGCGCAGGCGCTCGGCGAGCTCGTCCCATTCGTGCGGCGGCTCGGCGATCCGGGTGATGCCGATCTGGCCGACGGCCTCGCCGTCGGAGCCGGTCCGGGCGCGCTCGGGACTCGGCGGATTCTCGTCGGCGGGGCGCGCGCGGTCCCGACCCACCATGTTGACGATCTCGCCGTCGCCGCCGGCGACGCCGATCGTGACCGGCAGCACGATCTCGCGTCCGTCGCGCTCGACCAGCAGGTCGACGGTCTCGCCCGGCCGCGCGCGAATCAGCGACGCGAGGCCGTTGAAGCCGCTCACGCGCCGCCCGTCGACGGCGAGGACGCGGTCGCCCGGCTCGAGGCCGGCGCGGTCCGCGGGCCCGCCGGGCGTGACGGTGCCGACCTCGGCCGGCCAGGCCGGAAACGGATAGAGGCCGAGACCGTCGAAGAGCGCGTCGGGCTCGGTAAGCTCCTCGACGCGCCCGCGCACGTCGATGTCGACGTTGCGGACGTTGCCGTTCGCGCCGCGGACGGTCAGATCCAGGACGCCGTCGTCGAGCATCTCGTCGAGGATCGCGAGCGTCGCCTGCTCCCACGTTTCGGTGGGTTGCCCGTCGACGGCCTCGATCACGTCCGCGGGGCGCAGGCCCGCGTCGTCGGCGGCCGAGCCGGGCGTGATCTCGGCGACGTAGGCCTTCATGCCGGGGACGCCCGTCATGAAGAGCAGCCAGTACGCGAGCACCGCGAACACGAAATTGAACCCCGGCCCCGCGAGCAGCACGGCGATCCGCTGCGCGGGAGGGCGGTTGTTGAAGGCTCGATGGCGCTCCGCTTCGGGAACCGGCGCTTCCCGCTCGTCGAGCATCTTGACGTAGCCGCCGAGCGGAATGGACGAGATCCAGTACTCGATGCGGTCCGGATCCCGCCCGCGAAGCCGATACAGCGGCTTGCCGAAGCCGACCGAGAACCGCAGTACCTTGAAGCCCAGGCGGCGCGCGACCCAGAAATGGCCGAGCTCGTGCACGGACACCAGCACGCCGATGGCGACGATGAAAGCGACGAGCGACAAGGCGACGTCGATCATGGGGGTTGCGGTGACCTCGGATTGTCCGGTGGGTACCTCATTCTAACCGGGCGGACCGGCCCCTGCCCCTGCCGGCAAAAAAGGGGGGTCCGCCGAAAAAAGGTGTCTGACACCTTTTTGGGGAAAACGGTGCCTGACACGATTTTTCGCCGTTTTTCGCCGGGTTCAGTGGTGGATCAGGCCCGCGGCCAGGAGGCCCAGCACGAACGCCGGGACGCCGGCCGTCAGGCTGTCGATGCGGTCGAGCACGCCGCCGTGGCCGGGGAGCAGGCGCCCGGTGTCCTTCACGCCGACGTTGCGCTTGCAGATGCTCACCGTGAGGTCGCCGAGCACGGAGACCAGCGCCGTCGCGGCGCCGACGGCGACGAGGGGCAGCACCGGCAGCGCGAGCAGCCGCGCCGCGGCCGCCGCCACGATCGCGGCGAGGGCCACACCCCCCGCGACACCCTCCCAGGTCTTCCCGGGGCTCACGTTCGGCGCGAGCTTCACGCGCCCGATCGCGCGGCCGGTGAAATAGGCGCCGACGTCCGCGGACCAGACGATCGCGATGACGGTCATCGCGAGCCCCGGACCGGCCGCGACGGCGGCGTGCAGGTGCGTCAGCGCGGCCCACGGCGGCAGCAGCGCCGCGATGCCCGCAGCCGCAACGGCCGCATGCGGCAGCGGTCGCGGGTACGTCACGACCGCGACCAGCGCGAGCGCCCACCAGACGACCGCGACGAGCAGCGCCGCGGCGACGGCGTCCGGGCGGAGGACCCACAGCGGACCGGCCAGCATCACCGCGGCGAACGCGGCCACGTAGAGGATTCGCGAGCGCGGCTCGAGACGCGCGAGGGCCGCCCATTCCCACGCGCCCGCGACGAACAGCACGCCGAGCGCCGCGGCGGCGACGAAGGTCGGGGAGAGCAAAACGGCGACCGTGACCGCGATCCCGAAGATCGCGCCCGTGATGACCCTCTGAATCAGCAACGCACCGCCTCGATCTGCTCGCCCGTTTTCCCGAAGCGCCGCTGTCGGCGGCGATAGAAGTCGAACGCGCGATCGAGCTCGGCAGTGGTGAAATCCGGCCACAGCAGGTCGGAGAAGCACACCTCGCTGTACGCGATGTCCCAGAGCAGGAAGTTGCTGATCCGCTTCTCGCCGCCTGTCCGGATCAGAAGGTCGACGGCCGGCAGGCCGCTCGTCGCGAGCGCGCCCGAAAGCCGCGTCTCGTCGATCTCGCGGGGATCGAGGCGCCCCGCCGCGGCTTCCGCGGCGAGACGGCGCGCCGCCTGCGTGATGTCCCAGCGCCCGCCGTACGCGACCGCGACGACGAGGCTCATTCGCGTGTTGCCGCGCGTCGTGTCCTCGGCCGCGGCAACCGCCCGCCGCAGCCGCGGGCCGAGCGCATCGAGGTTGCCGATGAAGCGCAGGCGGATTCCGTTCGCATGGAGCGTCGCGACCTCGCGTTCGAGCGCGTCGACGAAAAGCGACATCAGCCCGCGTATTTCGGCCGGCGGGCGGCGCCAGTTCTCGCTCGAGAACGCGAAGAGCGTGAGCACGTCGACGCCTCGCGACGCGCAGTACTCGACCGTTGTGCGCACCGGCTTGATGCCCGCGCGGTGGCCGACTTGCCGAGGCAGGGCGCGCCGGCGCGCCCACCGGCCGTTGCCGTCCATGATGACGGCAACGTGCCTCGGTGGCCCATTGTCGTTGGGCTCCGCCGCGCGGACGACCATCGGGCGGCTAAAATTCCATTATTTCCGCTTCCTTTTCCTTCAGAAGCGCGTCGACCTGGGCGACGTAGCGGTCGGTGAGCTTTTGAATCTCGTCGTGCGCCCGGCGGTCGTCATCCTCGGTGATTTCCTTCTCCTTCAGGAGCTCCTTGACGTCCTGAAGAGCGTCGCGACGCACGTTGCGGATCGCGACGCGGGCGTTCTCGCCCTCGTGCCGCACGACCCGCACGAGGTCTTTCCGCCGCTCCTCGGTCATCGGCGGCAGCGGCACGCGGATGACCGTGCCTGCCGAGACGGGCGTCAGCCCGAGATCCGACGTCAGGATCGCCTTCTCCACGGCCGGCACCATCGACTTTTCCCACGGCGTGACCGCGAGCGTGCGCGGGTCCTCGACCGTGACCGTGGCCGTCTGCGAGATCGGCACCTCCGTGCCGTAGTACTCGACCGTGATGTGGTCGAGCAGGCTCGTGTGCGCGCGCCCCGTGCGCAGCCGCCGGAGCTCCTCCTTCAAGGACTCGATCGTCCTCTGCATGCGGTGTTCCGCGTCCTTCTTGATGTCCGCGATCATGGGCTCGTTCCCGTGCGGGGCAACTGGTTCGCGACGGAGGTGCCGAGGCTCTGACCGCGCACGACCCGGATCAGATCGCCTGGGTTGTTCAGATTGAACACGACGAGCGGCAGGTTGTTGGCGCGGCACATGACGATCGCCGTGGCATCCATGACCTGCAGGTTCTCGGCGAGCACCTGGTCGTAGGAGAGGCTGCGGTAGCGGACCGCCGTGGGATCCTTCATCGGATCGGCCGAGTAGACGCCGTCGACCTTCGTCGCCTTGATCAGCACGTCGGCCCCGATCTCGATCGCGCGCAGGCTCGCGGCCGTATCGGTCGTGAAGAACGGATTGCCGGTGCCGGCCGCGAAGATCACGATCCGCCCCTTCTCGAGATGGCGGATCGCGCGCCGGCGGATGTAGTCCTCGCAGACCTCGTGAATCTGGAGCGCGGACATCGTCCGTGCCACGACGCCCCGGCGCTCGAGCGCATCCTGAAGCGCGAGCGCGTTGATCACGGTGGCCAGCATGCCCATGTGGTCCGCCGTGACGCGGTCCATGCCCGCCTCGGCCAGGCCGGCCCCGCGGAAGATGTTGCCGCCGCCGATCACGAGACCGACCTCGACGCCCATCGCGGCGACCTCGGCCACCTCGGAGGCGATGCGCTGAATGACGTCGGGGTCGATGCCGTAGTGCTGTTTGCCCAGCAACGCCTCGCCGCTGAGCTTCAGCAGGATTCTTCGGTAGGCAGGCTCCCCTTCGGTCATTGCTCCTCGCTCGTGCGCGCCGGCCGGCCGCAAGCTTCGCGCCGGCCGTCAAACAAGATTAGCGGGTCTGCGAGGCTTGCGCCATGACCTCCTCGGCGAAGTCCACACGCGGCTTTTCGATGCCCTCGCCGACCTCGTAGCGCAGGAATCGGACGACGCGCGCGCCCGCCTGCTTCAACAGATCCCGTACCCGGGTGTCCGGGTCCTTCACGAACGGCTGCCCGACGAGGGTGACCTCGTCCAGGTACTTGCGAAGCCGCCCCTCGACCATCTTCGCGACGATCGGCTCGGGCTTGCCTTCCTGCGCGGCCTGCGCCGTCAGGATCTCGCGCTCCTTGTCGAGGGCGTCCTGCGGCACGTCGTCCGGGGTCACGTAGCGCGGGGACGTGGCCGCGACCTGCATCGCCAGATCGCGCGCGAGGTCCCCGTCCCCGCCCTCGACCTCGACCAGCACGCCGATCCGGCCCATGTGCACGTACGCGCCCACCTCGTTGGCGCTCTCGAGCACGTCGAACCGGCGCACGGCAATGTTCTCGCCGATCTTCGCGACCAGCGCGCGGCGCGCCTCCTCGAGCGTCTCGCCGCCGATCGGGAGCTGCATCAGCGCGTCGAGATCGCGCGGCGCATGCTCGAGGGCCGCGTCGGCCACGACGTCGGCGAACCTCCGGAAGTTATCGTCCTTCGCGACGAAATCGGTCTCCGAGTTCACCTCGACGACGACGTGCCGGCCGCCGGCCGGGGCGCTCTTCACGAGCACCGCGCCCTCGGCCGCGACGCGCGAGGCCTTCTTGTCGGCCTTCGCCTGGCCGGACTTGCGCAGCAGCTCGGCCGCGCGCTCGATATCGCCTTCGGCCTCGACGAGCGCGTTCTTGCAATCCATCATGCCCGCGCCCGTGCGCTCGCGCAGGGCCTTCACCAACGCCGGTTTGATTTCCATGCCGGTCCTCTGTCTCGTATCGGGGAGCGCCACGGGGGCGCTCGTCCGGGTTTCCGGGAGGGGCGCTACGGATTCGCCCCGGTCTCGCCCGGCGCTTCCTCGGTCTCGCCCGGCGCTTCGGCCGCCTCGCCCGCGGGCGCCGCCTGCTCGGCTTCCTTCGCCGCGTCGCCGGCCGCGGACGGTTGCGCCGGCTCCGCTCCGCTTTCGCCGGCCGGAGGCTGTGCCTCCCGAACCGCCGACTCCGCGGTCGCCTCGGCCTTCGTCCGGACCTTCGCCGCGCGCGGACGTTTCTTCGCCGCCGCCTTCTTCTTCCCGGTGCCGACCTTCGGGCGGCCTTCCTCGTCGAGCTCGACGAACTCGTCGTCGCCGGACGGCACCTCGGGGATCGAAGCCTTCCCGGCCAGCACGGCGTCCGCGATGCCCGCGGCGTAGAGGTGAATCGCGCGCATCGCGTCGTCGTTCCCCGGGATCGGATAGTCGATCCCGTCCGGGGAGCAGTTCGTGTCGACGATCGCGACGACGGGGATACCGAGCTTCTGGGCCTCCTTGACGGCGATCTCCTCGTGGCCGACGTCGATCACGAAGACCGCGTCGGGCAGGGACTCCATCTCCTTGATGCCGCCGAGGGCGCGCTGGAGCTTGTCGCGCTCGCGCGAGAGCGTGAGCAGCTCCTTCTTCGTGAACTCGCTGCCGCCGCCGGCCTCGGTGATCTCCTCGAGCTCCTTCAGCCGCTTGATCGACTGGCGGATCGTCTTGAAGTTCGTGAGCATGCCGCCGAGCCAGCGCTGGCTGACGTACGGCATGCCGCAGCGGACGGCCTCGATGGTGATCGCCTCCCGTGCGGCTCGCTTCGAGCCGACGAAGAGCACCGTGCCGCCGTCCGCGACGAGCTTGCGGACGAACTCCGCGGCCTCGAGGTACAGAGGCAGCGTCTTCTCGAGGTTGATGATGTGAATCTTGTTGCGTTCGCCGAAGATGTACGGGGCCATCTTCGGGTTCCAGAAGCGGGTCTGGTGTCCGAAATGGACGCCCGCTTCCAGCATCCGCCGCATGCTGAGGTCGGCCATGGAAGCTCCTGGTACGGGTTGATCCTCCACGCGCCCCCGCGGCGACCCCGCCGAGGCGGGGCACCCGGCCGGCGGGTGACCGGCGCGTGTGTGTGATGACGCCCCCGAAGCGCGAATTGCCTCGAAAGCGCGCGCTTTATACCATAGCACGCTCGGTGCAACAAACGCTCGCGCCGCGGCGGCGCAGGTGCCGGACGTGCGCTTCGCGGAGCGCGTGAAGTTTGCCGCGGGCTGCGGCGGCCGCGCAAACCTCGTCGAGCCCGTCCGGCAGCGTTGCAAGCGAGCTTCACGACGTTCAAATCCGGTACCTTGGCCATTACCGTCAAAACGCCTGAAGAGCAGGAGAAGATGCGTATCGCCGGCCGCTTGGCGGCCGACGTGCTGGACATGATCGCCCCGCACGTGCAGCCGGGCGTGTCCACCGACGAGCTGAATCGCATCTGCCACGACTACATCGTCAACGAGCTCGAGGCGATTCCCGCGCCGCTCAACTACCGCGGCTTCCCGAAATCGATCTGCACGTCGGTGAACCACGTCGTCTGCCACGGCATCCCGAGCGACAAGAAGCTGAAGAGCGGCGACATCGTCAACATCGACGTCACGGTCATCAAGGAGGGCTTCCACGGCGACACGAGCCGCATGTTCTACGTCGGCGAGCCCACCGTCATCGGCGAGCGCTTGAGCAAGGTGTGCCACGAGGCGATGTGGGAGGGCATCCGCAGGGTCAGGCCCGGCGCGCGGCTCGGCGACATCGGCCACGCGATCCAGAGCTACGTGGAGCAGCACCGCTTCTCGGTCGTGCGCGAGTACTGCGGTCACGGCATCGGCCGGCAGTTCCACGAGGACCCGCAGGTGCTCCACTACGGCAAGCCCGGCAGCGGCCTCGAGCTCGTGCCCGGCATGACGATCACGGTGGAGCCGATGATCAATGCGGGCCGGCGCGAGGTGAAGCTCCTCGCCGACGGCTGGACCGTGGTCACGAAGGATCATTCGCTCTCCGCGCAATGGGAGCACACGGTGCTCGTCACCGACGGCGGCCATGAAGTGCTCACCCTCGGCGCTCGGGATCGCGAAGAATAGATGGTCACGCCGTTGGCATCGGACGGCGCGCCGGCCGCGGCCGCGCCGCCGATCGACCGTGACGCGCTCGCCGCAGCGCTCGCGGACGGCTCGCAGCCCCTCGCGGTGTTCCGCGCGGCGCTCCGGGCGGCCGACGATTCGCTGCGGCGCCGCTTCATGGCGAACGAGCCGATCGAGACGCTCGTGCGCGGCCGTGCGCTGGCGATCGACGAGATCATCCTCGCCTGCTGGCATCATTTCGGCAGACGTATCGCGGCCGAGGCCGACCTCGTCGCCGTCGGCGGCTACGGCCGCGGGGAGCTGCATCCCGACTCGGACATCGATCTCCTGGTCCTGATCGACGGCGCGTCGGACCGGTCCGCCGACGACTCGATCAGCCGCTTCCTGACGTTTCTGTGGGACATCGGCCTCGAGGTCGGCCACAGCGTGCGCACGCTCGACGACTGCGAGATGCAGGCACGCGGCGACGTGACGGTCCTCACGGCGCTGATGGAGACCCGCCTCCTCGCGGGCCCGGGCCGGCTGTTCGGCGCCCTCCCCGAGCGGATCGGGCCCGATCGGATGTGGAGCACGGCCGACTTCTTCCACGCGAAGGTCGCGGAGCAGCAGGCGCGCCATCATCACTTCCACGACACGGCCTACAACCTCGAGCCGAACGTGAAAGGCAGCCCGGGGGGCTTGCGCGACATTCAGACGATCGGGTGGGTCGCGAGCCGCCATCTGGGGATCGAGCGGCTCGAGCAGCTCGTCGACCACGACTTCCTGACCGAAGGGCAGCTCAGGATCCTGCTGAACGGCCAGGCGTTCCTGTGGCGCGTCCGCTTCGGGCTCCACCTGCTGACCGGCCGGCGCGAGGACCGCCTCCTCTTCGACTATCAGATCAAGCTCGCGCAGATGCTCGGCTACGAGGACGCGAGCTTCACGCTCGCGGTGGAGCAGCTGATGCAGCGCTACTACCGCACCGTGATGGAGATCAGCCGCCTGAACGAGATGCTGCTGCAGCTCTTCGAGGAGGCGATCCTGCTCGACGAGGACGAGCCGGCGGTTCCGTTGAATGCGCGCTTCCAGGAGCGCCACGGCTACATCGAAGCCGTGGACGACAACGTGTTCGCGCGCGAGCCTTCCGCGCTCCTCGAGATCTTTCTGCTGCTCGAGCAGAACCTCGATCTGAAAGGGATCAGCGCACGCACGATCGCGCTGATCAAGCAGCACCTCTGGCTGATCGACGAGGAGTTCCGGCAGAACCCGCGGCATCATCGACTCTTCCTCGACATCCTGCGCGCGCCGCAAGGCGTCACGCGGACGTTGAAGCGGATGAACACCTACGGTGTGCTCGGTCTCTACATTCCCGCCTTCGGCCGCGTCGTAGGCCGGATGCAGTACGACCTGTTCCACGCGTACACGGTCGACGCGCACACGCTGTTCGTCGTCGAGAACCTGCGCCGTTTCGCGCTGAAGCGCTTCGACCACGAGTTCCCGCATTGCAGCGCAGTCATGCAGCGGCTCGAGAAGCCCGAGGTCGCCTACCTCGCCGGGCTCTTCCACGACATCGCGAAGGGCCGGGGCGGCGACCACTCGGAGCTCGGCGCGGTCGACGCGGAAGCGTTCTGCCTCGAGCACGGCATGAGCCGGTACGACGCGCGCCTCGTCGCGTGGCTCGTCCGCAATCACTTGCTCCTGTCGCTGACGGCGCAGAAGAAGGATCTGCACGACCTCAGGGTCATCGACGAGTTCGCGCGCGCGGTCGGCGACGAGACGCATCTCGACTACCTTTACGTGCTCACGGTCGCCGACGTGCGGGGCACGAACCCGAAGATCTGGAACTCGTGGAAGGACACGCTGTTTCTCGAGCTCTATGAGCTCACGAAGCGGGCGCTGCGGCGCGGCTTCTCGAACCCGATCGACAAGGACGAGCTGATCCTCGAGAAGCAGGCGCGCGCCGAGCAGCTCCTGCACGAGCAGGGCCTCGATCCGCTGCGCTGGCAGCACATCTGGGCGAGCTTCACGGAGGAGTATTTCCTGCGGCACCGGCCCGAGGAGATCGCGTGGCACACGCGCGTCCTGACCGAGGCTCCGACGCCGACGTCGATCGTCGTCGATGTCGAGGAAGTGGGGTCGGAAGGCCTCACGGCCGTGATGGTGCACGCGTCGAAGGAGATGCGCTCGTTCATGCGCGCCACGGCCGTGCTCGACGAGCTCGGCCTCACGATCGTGGACGCGCGGATCGTGCCGATGACCGAGACGCAGAATCTCGACACCTATCGTGTGCTCGAAAGCGACGGCAGCCCGATCGTCGGCCAGCGGCGGCTCGCTGAAATCCGCCAGCGGCTCTTGAAGGTGCTGACGAGCGACCACGCGGCGCCGCTCCGGGTGAGCCGCCGGGCGCCGCGCCAGGTGCGGATGTTCACGACGCCCGTGCAGGTCGCGATCACGAACGACGCGACGAACGAGCGCACGGTGATCGAGCTCGTCGCCGGGGACCGCCCCGGGCTTCTGCTCCAGGTCGCGAAGGTCTTCGAGCGGGAGGGCGTCGCGCTTCAGAACGCGAAAATCGCGACGATCGGCGAGCGCGCCGAGGACGTCTTCTTCGTCACCACCGAGGACAACCGGCCGCTCGACGACGAGCAGTCGCGGCGGCTCGAGGAAGCGCTGCGGAAGGCCGTGTCCGAAAGCGACCCGCAATAGAAAAAGGGTGTCAGACGCCCTTTTTCCCCGCCGGCCGCCGGATGCGGTAGTCTTCGCGCCGGGAAACGGGGAGCGGAAGGAGCCGAAAGAACATGACAGAGCTCAGCGCCGTCATCGACGCCGCGTGGGAACGCCGCGCGGAGCTTTCGCCGCAGAGCGTCGACGCCGAGCTGGAAGACGCGATCGAGCAGGCGATCGCCGGGCTCGACTCCGGGACGTTCCGCGTCGCCGAGAAGCGCGACGGCGAGTGGAAGGTGAACGAGTGGCTGAAGAAAGCCGTGCTGCTCTCGTTCCGTATCCGCGAGAATCGCGTCGTGGACGCCGGGCACACGCGCTTCTACGACAAGGTGCCGCTCAAGTACGCGGCCTACACGCCGGAGCGCTTCGCGAGCGCCGGCACGCGCGTCGTCCCGGATGCCGTCGTCCGCCGCGGCGCCTACGTCGCGCCGGACGTCGTGCTGATGCCGTCGTTCGTGAACATCGGCGCCTATGTCGACCGCGGCACGATGATCGACACGTGGGCGACGGTCGGCAGCTGCGCGCAGATCGGCCGCAACGTGCACCTCTCCGGCGGCGCCGGTATTGGCGGCGTGCTCGAGCCGCTGCAGGCCTCGCCGACGGTCATCGAGGACGACTGCTTCATCGGCGCGCGCTCCGAGATCGTGGAGGGCGTCGTCGTCGAGCGCGGCAGCGTGATCGCGATGGGCGTCTTCATCAGCCGCAGCACGCGGATCTACGACCGCGAGACCGGCGAGATCCTTCAGGGGCGCGTGCCCGCGGGCTCCGTCGTCGTCCCCGGCACGCTGCCTTCGAAGGACGGCCGCTACGGGCTCTACTGCGCCGTGATCGTCAAGAAGGTGGACGAGAAGACCCGCGCGAAGACGAGCCTGAACGAGCTGCTGCGGCCCGTGGATTAGCCTCCGGAGATCGTCGGCACGCCGGATCGGCGTGAAGTCCGACCGTCTCCACGCGCGGCACCCGGCGGCCGAATCGTACGGCAGCTCCGATTTCGACGCCCGATTCGTCTGGGGGTATGATTCCTCGACCATCGGGAAAGCCCCGCTCGGCTTCGGGTTTCGGAAGCGGAGAGCGGCCTGACCGGCGGCGGGGGCCTCGCGGCTGCCAGCCTGCGGCGCTACGACTTGGATGCAGGAGGACACTGCAATCGCCATGACGCATACGACGACTTTTTCGATCGCCCTGCTGGCCGGGCTCGGCTCGGCCGCCGCGATCGCTCAGGACGACGCGGCCCCGGCGCCGGAAGATTTCGGCACGATCGCCATTCAAGGCGGGCCCCAGGAAGGCTCATCGCCGAACCCGCCCCCCGGCGTCGAGCCGCTGCCGGTGGATCTTTTCACCACCGAGAATTTCTACCTGGACAGCGAGTACTGGACCGACCCGCGCTATACGCGATGCAACACGCCGCGCCAGCTCACGGACATGTGGAACCAAGGCCGCGTAGGCCACTGGGGCGACTGCAGCGTCGACCGCCCGATCGAGGACCTCGTGAGCCCTTACGAGTACAAGACCGCGGCCGAGCACTATGCGGCGCTGCTCGAGCAAGCGAAGGCACACGGCGGCCCCACCCAGCACACGCGTGAGACGCTGCCCGACTGGGACGGCTGGTATCGTCGCGGCGGCCGGGCCGACCAGTGGCTTTTCGGCCGGAACGTGCAAGCGGCGACCGTCCTGTCGCTGCTGACCCCGGAGTATCAGAAGCGGATGACGCAGATGAACTACCACGAGGCGGTCAGCAACGCGCCGCAGTGGATGGCCGCCTTCTGCTACCCCGAAGGGTTGATGCGCTGGTGGGCGGAGTTCTCGCTGCGGGACGTCGAGGTGCTCGTCACGCCCGACCAGGTGCAGTTCCTCGCCGGCGTCGCCGACAACTTCATCCGCAAGGTGCTGATCGGCCAGAAGCACGTGCAGCAGGTCCCGCAGTGGTACGGGGAGACCGTCGGCTTCTGGGACGGCGACACGCTCGTCGCGTGGACGGCGAACGTCCAAGGGTGGACCCTGTCGCACTCGATGTTCGAGTTCAGCAACTCCCTCGAGGTGATCGAGGTGATCCGGCCGCAAGAGGACGGGGGCGGGCTCGTCGTCGAGGCGACGTTCTACGACCCGGAAGCGTTCAAGCAGCCGCTCCACACCATGATGCCTTGGGACCGTGCCGCCGGCATCGACGATCAGGACCGGCGCTACACCTATGTGGAATGCCGCGTGCAGAGCACGATCGTGAACGGGCCGGACGGGAGGCCGACACAGCTGACGCCGCTCGACGAGGGCTACGTCGACTACTTCGGCCGGCCGTGGGCGCAGAATTGGGAGGAGCACTTCGAGCAGGGGTGGGAGCGCCCGGCGGAGTAATCGGGCGCGAAACGTACTCTAATCATACGGAACCGACAGCGAACGGAGCGAATCAGTTGATGAACACCTCGTCGATCAGGCTTCTTGCGGCCGCAGGCGCCGCGGCCCTCGTCGCCGGCCTCATGGCGGCCCCCGCCGATGCGCACCATTCCTTCGCGATGTACGACCAGTCGAAGAAGATGACGTTGACCGGCAAGCTGACCCGCTTCATCCCGGGTGCCAATCACGCTCAGCTGATCTTCGAGCTGGTCGGTCCGGACGGGAAGACCATGACCGGTGAGGACGGCAAGCCGGTCGTGTGGGGCGTCGAGACCGGGCCGGCCGCGCAGATCGCGCGGCAGGGCGTGACGGTCAAGAGCTTCCCGATCGGCACGATCATGACCGTGACGCTGAACCCGCTGCGCGACGGCCGGAACTTCGGCGCGCTCGCGCGCCAGGGCGGCTCCATCGTGAAGTGCGGGAACGCGCTGCCGGAAGGCGGCTGCACCCCGGAGACCGGGGAGGTCTTCCTCGCGGACGAAGCGGATTGATGCCCGCCTGACGACCTTCCGTCTCGGCGGCCGCGGGGGCCGGCGATCGCCGGCCCCGGGGCCGCGCCCGAAGCGTACGCGCCCGACCGAGCATCGATGACCCGGCATCGATGACCTCGGCCACCACCGCGCTCGTCCAGATTCATGCGTGCGTGCTGCTCTGGGGCTTCACGGCGATCCTCGGCCGGCTGATCAGCCTGCCCGCGCTGCCGCTCGTCTGGTGGCGGATGATCATCGTCATCGCCGCGCTCGCGCTTCTGCCGCGCGTGTGGCGCACGTTGCGGGCGCTCCCGCTTCGCCTCGTCGCCGCCTATTCCGGAATCGGCGTGCTCGTCGCGCTGCATTGGCTCACGTTCTACGGCGCCGTGAAGCTCGCGAACGCCTCCGTCGCCGCCACCTGCATCGCGCTCGCCACCGCGTTCACGGCGCTCGTCGAGCCGCGGCTCGCCGGCACCGCGTTCTCCCGGCGCGACCTCGCGCTCGGCGTCGCGGTCGTCCCGGGCGTGGCCCTCGTCGTCGGCGGCGTGCCGCACGGGATGCGCGCCGGTATCGCCGTTGGCGCCGTCTCGGCGCTGCTGGTCGCGGTGTTCGGATCGTTGAACAAGCGTCTCGTCGCGCACGCCGATCCGCTCGCGGTCACGGCGATCGAGCTCGGCGCCGGCACGGCCGTGCTCACGCTGCTCGCACCGGCCGCGGCCCGCGTCTCGCCGGCATTCGCCGAGGCGCCGTTCGTGCTGCCGGGCGCGAGCGACATGCTCCTGCTGCTCGCGCTGTCGCTCGCCTGCACGCTGCTGCCGTTCGCGCTGTCGCTGGTCGCGCTGCGGCACATCAGCGCGTTCACGGCGCAGCTCGCCGTGAACCTCGAGCCCGTGTACGCGATCCTGCTCGCGATCCCGCTGCTCGGCGAGCAGCGCGAGCTCACCGGGCTCTTCTATTTCGGCGTCGCGATCATCCTCGCGGCCGTGCTCGCCCATCCGCTGCTGATGCGGCCTCGGCAGATTGGTCACGCGGAGGTGCTCGGCACGGCCGAGGCGAAGCGGATCGCCGACTGAGGCCCGAGCCCGCGCGGCGCCAGGCTCAGCGCCGGGCGGGCGCCGAGTCGCGGGCGGCCGCGGCGGTTTCGAGAGTCTCGATCTGCGACTCGAGCCATCGCGCCGCGGCCGCCGGCGTGAGCTTGTCCCCGTCGCGATCCACTCGCCAGTTCGCTTCGCGCATCACGTCGATCGGGATCGCGCCGATCAGCGGCCGGAGCGCGCCGAGAAGCGCCGCATCGTCGGCGCGCGCGGGCGCGACGAGCACGATCGCGTCGTACGGCAGGATCGCATTGCGGGGATCCTCGAGCACGATCAGATCCTCGGCGGCGATGCGTCCGTCGCTCGAGAAGGCCGAGATCACGTCCACCTCGCCGCTCGCGGCGGCGCGATACATGAAGGTCGATTGGAACTGGCGCCGCTCGGCGAACCGCAGGCCGTAGGCCGAGCGTATCGCCTCCCATTCGGGCCGGGCGAAGAACTCGAAATCGCCGCCGATCGTCATGCTCGGCGCGTGCGCCGCGAGATCGGCGATCGTCTCGATGCCGAGCCGCTCCGCCTGCTCGCGGCGCATCGCGAGCGCGTAAGCGTTCTCGAAGCCGAGCGTGCCGAGCAGCGTCACGCCGTACTCGCGGCGCAGCCATTCGCGCATTTCGCGCAGCACCTGGTCGCGCGGCGGCGTGTCCGCGCGGTGCATGATGTTCGCCCAGACCGTCCCCGAGTAGTCGACGTACACGTCGAGCTCGTTCCTCGCGAGCGCGCGGAACGCGATCACCGAGCCCAAGCCGACGCGCTTCGACACAGGCTTGCCGCTCCGGGCGAGACGCCCGGTGATCAGCTCCGCGAGAATGTACTGCTCGGAGAAGTTCTTCGCACCGACGACGTAGGGTCGTGCGGAGGCCGAAGAGCCGGCATCGAGCCGCGGCGCGAGCGCGGCCGCGACGCCGGCGAGCAGGATCCCGGCGCCGGCGACGACGCGGCCGCGGCGGCGCGTCGCCGTGCCGGACTCGATCAGACCGAGCAGCTGATCGACCGCGAGCGCGAGCAGCGCGGCCGCGGCGCAGCCGAAGAGAACCGAAACCCAGTCCTCGATCTGCAGCCCCGTGAAGATGTAATTGCCGAGGCTCGTCTGGCCGACGGGCGTCGACAGCGTGGCGGCGCCGATCACCCAGACGGCCGATGTCCGCACGCCCGCCATCAGCATCGGCGCCGCGAGCGGCAGCTCGACCCGAAACAGCCGCTGGCGGTCGGTGAAGCCGACGCCGCGCGCGGCCTCGATGATCGCCGGATTCAACCCGAGGACGGCCGTGACGCCGTTGCGGATGATCGGGAGCATCGAGTAAAGCGTCAACGCGAGCAGCGACGGCAGGAAGCCGAGCGCGGAGAAGCCGTCGCCGAAGACGCGCGCGGCGAGGACGGAGAGCGCGAGCAGGAGCGGGTAGAACAGCGCGAGCAGCGCGAGGCTCGGGATCGTCTGCACCAAGCTCGCGAACGCGAGCACGAGCCAGCGCACGCGCGCGCGGCGCAGCGCGAGAATCGTCAGCGGCAGGCTGATCGAGATGCCGAGCGCGAGCGCCGATGCGCTGAGCAGCACGTGCTGCCCGAGATAGTCCGGCAGCACGCGCCACGCCGCGGCGAGCTGATCGCTCACGGCGCCGCCTGCCCGCGCGCGGGCGGCGACGACGCCGGAATCGCGTCGAGCAATGCGCGCACGCGCTCGCTCTGCCGGCGCGGCATCTCCATCAGCTCGCGCACGCCTTCGTCCGGATGATCGCGGAGGAGATCGTGCGGCGAGCCGTCGGCGACGATCGTGCCGGCGCGCATGACGACGATGCGGTCGGCGAGCAGCACCGCCTCTAGGACGTCGTGCGTGACCATCAGCGTCGTGAGCCGCATGCGTTCGTGGAGGCGCCGGTACTCCCTGCCGAGCGCGTCGCGCGTGACGGGGTCGAGCGCGCCGAAGGGCTCGTCCATCAGCATGATTCGGGGGCCGGCCGCGAGCGCGCGCGCGACGCCGACCCGCTGCCGCTGACCGCCCGAGAGCTCGGCCGGCATCCGCCGCGCGTGCTCCCGGGGCAGGTCGACGAGGTCGAGCAGCTCGAGCACGCGCGCCTCGACGTCGGCCTTCGCCCATCCGGCGAGCCGCGGCGTAATGCCGATGTTCTCGCCGACGGTCATGTGCGGGAAGAGACCGATGCCCTGGAAGACGTAGCCGATCTTGCGCCGCAGGACGTGCGGCGGGAGGGCCGTGACGCGGTCGCCCGCCACACGGATCACGCCCTCGTCGGCTTCGATGAGCCGGTTGATCGTCTTCAGCGTCGTGGTCTTGCCGGAACCGGAAGCGCCGACGATCGCGAGGAACTGCCCCTCGGGCACGCTCAGCGTGACGCCGGCGACGGCCGCGGCCGCGCCGTAGCGCTTCGTCACCCCTTCGAGCTCGACGATCGCGCGCGACGTGCCGCCGCCCTCCGATGAGTCCGGCCGGGCCATGCCGCCTTTATAGCGCAACCGGGAAAATGGGGGGAAATGGTGTCTGGCGGGGAAAATGGTGTCAGACACGATTATCGGGAAAAGGTGTCTGACACCTTTTTCAGCCGAAGCGGCCGGTGATGTAGTCCTCGGTCAGCTTGTGGCGGGGGTTCGTGAAGATCTCGTCGGTGGGGCCGACCTCGATGAGCTTGCCGAGATGGAAGTACGCGGTGCGCTGCGAGACGCGGGCGGCCTGCTGCATCGAGTGCGTGACGATCACGATCGCGTAGTTGCGCTTCAGCTCGTCGATCAGGTCCTCGATGCGCGCCGTCGCGATCGGGTCGAGCGCCGAGCACGGCTCGTCCATCAGGATCACCTCGGGGCTCACGGCGATCGTCCTCGCGATGCAGAGCCGCTGCTGCTGCCCGCCGGAGAGACCCGTGCCGGGCTCCTCGAGGCGGTCCTTCACCTCCGACCAGAGACCGGCGCGCTCGAGGCTCGTCTGCACGATCCTGTCGAGCTCCGCGCGGTCCCGGGCGAGGCCGTGGATGCGCGGACCGTAGGCGACGTTGTCGTAGACCGATTTCGGAAACGGATTCGGCTTCTGAAAGACCATGCCGACGCGCGCGCGGAGCATCACGACATCCATCTGCCGCGCGTGGATGTCCTCGTCGTAGAGCTTGATCTCGCCGGTCACGCGGGCGGATTCGATCGTGTCGTTCATCCGGTTCAGGCATCGGAGGAACGTGGACTTCCCGCACCCCGACGGCCCGATCAGCGCGATGACCTCGTTCACGCCGATGTCGAGATTCACGTGCTGAATCGCGTGCTTGTCCCCGTAATACACGTTGACATCGCGCGCGGTGATGATCGGGTTCGCGGCTGTGAAGTCCCCGACGGTACGGTAGGTCGGCTCCGGCCCGGCGGCCGCGGGCGCAGCCGCTTGCCCGGACGCCGGACGCGGCGCGGTCGACGTCATGTCTTCGTTCGCCTGCCTTCGAAAGACTCGCATCGCAGTCTACTCCATTGCTGCCGGCTCGATCCGCGTCAGTAGCGCCGCTCGAAGCGCTTGCGCAGGAGGATCGCCGCGGCGTTCATCAGCAGCAAAAACGCGAGCAGCACGAGGATCGCGGCCGACGTGCGCTCGACGAAGGCGCGCTCGGGGCTGTCGGCCCAAAGGAAAATCTGCACCGGGAGCGCGCTCGCGGGATCGAGCGGCGTCTGCGGAACGTCGACGATGAATGCCACCATTCCGATCATCAGAAGCGGGGCGGACTCGCCGAGCGCACGCGCCATGCCGATGATCGTGCCGGTGAGCATTCCCGGAAGCGCGAGCGGCAGCACGTGGTGCAGCACCGTCTGCATCTTCGATGCCCCGAGACCGAGCGCGGCCTCGCGTATCGACGGCGGCACCGCCGTCAGCGCGGCGCGCGACGCGATGATGATCACCGGCAGCGTCATCAGCGTCAGCACGAGGCCGCCGACGAGCGGCGCCGAGCGCGGCAGCCCGAAGAGGTTGATGAAGAGCGCAAGCCCGAGCAGACCGAAGACGATCGACGGCACGGCCGCGAGATTGTTGATGTTGACCTCGATCAGGTCGGTCCAACGGTTGCGCGGCGCGAACTCCTCGAGATAAACGGCGGTGGCCACCCCGAGCGGGAACGACAGGAGCAGCGTCACGAGCAGCATGAAGAACGAGCCGACGGCCGCGCCCCAGATGCCGGCGAGCTCCGGGTCCCGCGAGTCGCCGGACGTGAAAAAGTAGCGGTTGAACCGGAGCGACACGCGCCCGCTCGCGTCGAGCGCCTCGACCCACTCGATCTGGCGATTCGACAGTCGGCGCAGCGCTTCCGGAAGGTCGCGGCGGGCGTAGCCCTTGACGAGCATGTCGACGTCGTCGTCCGCGAGAAGCCACAGGCTCACGGAGTCGCCAATCCGGCTCGGATCCTCGAGCGCGAAGTTGCGCAGCTCGAGGCCCGCGCCGGGGCTCAGAAGCGCGTAAAGCTCGCGCCGCTCCGAGCGCTCGGTGACACCCGGGACGAGCGCCTCGAGCGCGGCGCGGGCGAGCCGCTGGTAATTCGCCGTCTCGAGCGCGATCGGATCGCGCGTGCCTTCCGGGTCGATCACCTCGGGATCGAGCCTGACATCGAGCAGGATGCGAGTTTGGCGAAACGCGGTATGACCGTTGGCGATCAGCGTGTAGAAGAAGATGCCGAGGAACACGAGCCCGACGAGCATCGCCGCGAGCCCGAGATGCTTGAAGATCCGCTCGCGCCGGTAGCGGCGCGCGAGCCCCTCCGCAACGCGCTCCTTCGTCGCCTCGCGATTGACCGCGCCGTTCGCCTCGTCGCCCGCTGCCGGGCCCGCCTGCCGCTCGTCACTCATATTGTTCCCTGTATCGGCGCACGACCTTCAGCGCGACGACGTTCAGCGCAAGCGTCACGAGAAACAGCACGAGCCCGAGCGCGAACGCCGCGAGCGTCTTCGCGCTGTCGAATTCCTGGTCGCCGACGAGCAGCGTCACGATCTGGACGGTGACCGTCGTCACCGCCTCGAACGGATTCGCGGTCAGATTCGCCGTGAGCCCCGCGGCCATCACGACGATCATCGTCTCGCCGATCGCGCGCGACACGGCGAGCAGCAGCGCGCCGACGATGCCGGGCAGCGCGGCGGGCAGCACGACGCGCCGGATCGTCTCGGAGCGGGTCGCTCCGAGGCCGTAGGAGCCGTTGCGCAGCGCCTGCGGCACCGCGTTGATCACGTCGTCCGAGAGCGACGAGACGAAGGGAATGATCATGATGCCCATCACGAGACCCGCGCCGAGCGCGCTTTCCGACGCGACGTCGAGCCCCACGGCCTCGCCGATCCGGCGGATGTACGGCCCGACCCAGAGCGCCGCGAAATAGCCGTACACGACGGTCGGAATGCCGGCGAGCACCTCGAGCAGCGGCTTCGCGAAGCTGCGCACGCGGCGGTGCGCGTACTCGGACAGATAGATCGCCGACATCAGCCCGACGGGGGCCGCGACGAGCATCGCGATGCCGGAGATCAGCACCGTGCCGGCGAACAGCGGAATCGCGCCGAACGCGCCCGAGGAGCCGATCTGGTCGGGACGGATCGCGGTCTGCGGGCTCCAGTGGAGGCCGAACAGGAAGTCGATCGGCGAGACCTGGCGGAAGAACCGCAGCGCCTCGAACAGCACCGACAAGAAGATGCCGATCGTCGTCAGGATCGCGACGGTCGACGCCGCGACGAGCAGGTGCTCGATGACTTTCTCGACCCGGTTGCGGGCGCGGAACTGCGGGCGCACGCGCCGGAACGCGAAGCCGGCCGACGCGAGCGCGACCACGAGCATCGTGCCCGCGAGAAGCTGACGGCTCGTCTCGCGCAGCTCGGCATACCGCTCGGCGGCGGCCGTCACCGCGGGTCCCGGCTCGCGGAACACGAAGTTGCCTTCGACGAGATTGCGCACGTCGTTGAAGACGAGGCCGAGCCGGTCCTCCGGAAGCGCGCGCAGCTCCGCGGGGAGCGAATCGAAAACCGCCTGCCGCAGCACGACCGGCTCCACGACGTGCCAGATTGCGAAGAGCGCGAGCGTCGGCAGCAGGCACCAGAGCGCAACGTAGCCGCCGTAGTAGCCCGGCAGCGAGTGCGACGCCCGCCTCGGCGCGTTGATCGCCGCGGCGATTGCGCGCTGCCGGCCGAGCACGTACGACAGCGCGGTGAGAGCGACGAGCGCGATCAGGACGGTGGAGGACGTCACGGGCGGGGGAGCTCGCGGTCAGCGCACGTCGGCGACCGTGAGGATCTCGAGCGACTCGACGCGCGAGAGCATCTGGCGGCGCTCGACGTCCCGCAGCGGCACGAGGCCGAGCTCGGAGAGGTAGCCGAAGTCGCCGGCGGCCGTCTCGCCCATGAACTCGCGAAGATACCCCTCGATGCCGGGAATGACGCCCACGTGCGCCTTCTTGACATAGAAATAGAGCGGGCGCGCGATCGGATAGGTCCCGTCGGAGATCGTCTCGAACGACGGCCGGACGCCGTCGATCGAGAGCGGGCGAACGCGATCGACGTTCCGCTCGAGGAAGCTGTAGCCGAAGACACCGACGGCGGCCGGGTTCGAGTCGAGCTTCTGCACGATCAGGTTGTCGTTCTCGCCGGCCTCGATGTAGGCGCCGTCCTCGCGGATCGTGCCGCATACGGCGCGATGCGCGTCGCCGTCCAGGGCTGCGATCCAGTCGAACGCGTCGCATCCGCCCTCCATCGCAAGCTCGACGAACGCGTCGCGCGTCCCGGACGTCGGCGGCGGACCGAGCACCTCGATCTCGATGGCCGGCAGCGCCGGGTCGACGTCCGCCCACGTCCGGTAAGGATTCGGCACGAATCGCCGGCCACCCGCCGGATCGGGCACGTTCTTCGCAAGCGCGAGGTAGACGTCGCGGAGCGTCAGCGGCATCGGCTCTGCCTCGCGCGAGGCCGCGAGGACGATGCCGTCGTAGCCGATCTCGAACTCGACGACGCCGTCGACGCCGTTGCGATTGCAGCTCTCGATCTCGGATTCGGTGATCCGGCGCGAGGCGTTCGCGATATCCGGATGCTCGATGCCGAGGCCGGCGCAGAACAGCTTGATGCCGCCGCCCGTGCCGGTGGACTCGACCTTCGGCGTCTTGAAGCGCGTGGCTCTGCCGAATCGCTCGGCGACGACCGTCGCGAACGGATAGACCGTCGACGACCCGACGATGTTGATATAGTCGCGGGCGACCTGAGCCTGCGCCGTTCCGAGCGTGGCCGGGCCGGGGGCGAGAAGCGCCGCGGCAGCGAGGAGTCGAAAAGCCGGGCGCGGGCGGGCGGCGAGACGTCGCATCACGCCCGAAAGGTAGTCGAGAAATGTTACGAGATTGTTGCGAGGGGCCGGGGTGACGCACGACGTGGTCGAGCTTGCGCGCGCGCTGATCGAGCGCGCCTCCGTCACGCCCGACGACGCGGGCTGCCAGGAGCTGATCGCCGAAACGCTCGAGCCGGCCGGTTTCACGGCCGAGCGGATGCGTTTCGGGCCCGTCGACAACCTGTGGCTGCGCCGCGGGCGAGCCGCCCCGGTTCTCGTGTTCGCCGGGCATACCGACGTCGTGCCGGCGGGGCCCGACAACCTGTGGAGCGATCCGCCGTTCGGCGCCACCGTGCGCGACGGCCGGCTGATCGGGCGCGGAGCCGCGGACATGAAGGGGAGCCTCGCGGCGATGGTCAAGGCCGCCGAGCGCTTCGCGGCCGCTCACCCCGACGCGCGCGGCTCGCTCGGGCTCCTCGTCACGAGCGACGAGGAAGGCGCGGCCGACGACGGGACGGTGAAGGTCATGGAGCGGCTCGCGGCCCGCGGAGAGCTTTTCGACTACTGCGTCGTCGGCGAGCCCTCGAGCAGCGAGCGGCTCGGCGATACCGTCCGGATCGGACGCCGGGGCTCGCTGTCCGGATTGATGACGATCCGCGGCACACAGGGCCACGTCGCGTATCCGCTCGCGGCGGAGAATCCGATGCACGCGTTCGCCCGCTTCGTCGCGTCGATCACGCGGGAGCCGCTGGATCGCGGCAATGCGCATTTCCCGCCGACGACGTTTCAGATGGTGAACGTGCACGCGGACGCCGGCGCGCCGAACGTCGTGCCCGGCGAGCTCAAGTGCCGGTTCAACTTCCGCTACTCGACGGAGTGGAGCGCGGAATCGCTGTCCGCGCGCGTCGAGTCGGAGCTCCGGCGGCTCGGCATCGATTACGAGATCAAGTGGCGCGTGGCCGGGCGGCCGTTCCTGACGAAGGAAGGGCGGCTCACCGAGACGGTGCGGCAGGCGGTCGCGGAGGAGAGGGGCTTCGAGCCGGCGCTATCGACGAGCGGCGGCACGTCCGACGGTCGGTTCATCGCGCCGTACGGGATCGACGTGGTCGAGCTCGGTCCGGTCAACGCGACGATCCACAAAGTCGACGAGCACGTCGCGGTCGAGGACCTCCTGCGCCTCGAGCGCATCTACTTCCGCATCGCCGAGCTTCTGCTGACCTGAGAAAAAGGTGTCAGACACCTTTTCCGCGAAAAAGGTGTCAGACACCTTTTTTTGGGGACGCCTTTCTCGGTGCAGCGGCCGAAATCAGTCCTCACGTCGGCGGGCGTCTGTCGTCAGACTGTCGCCTTCCAACGCCTTCGCTCCGCGCATGTCCCGGATGCCCCGTGTCACCATGCCCGGCATCACGCTGCACGTCGTGCAGCGCGGCCACAATCGCGCCCGGGCGTTCTTCGACCGCGAGGACTACTTCCACTATCTCGATCTGCTCACGACCGCCGCGGCCCGATACGAGACGCGCGTTCATGCTTACGTGCTGATGACGAACCACGTCCACTTACTGCTCACCCAGGGTCGGCCGAACGGAGTTTCGCTGACGCTCCAATACGTTGCCGGCATCTACTCCCGGCGGATCAATGCCCGATACGGCCGGACCGGCAGCCTCTGGGAGGGCCGTTTCAAATCATCGCCGATCGACTCCGACCGGTACTGCCTGGCGTGCTACCGCTACATCGAGCTGAACCCGGTTCGAGCGGGCATCACGAAGCGGCCGGACGACTACCGTTGGAGCAGCTACCGGGTGAACTCGACGGGAGCCCCCTCGGTCTTGATCACGCCGCATCCCACTTACGATTCACTCGGGATCACTCCGCGCGGACGGGCGGAGCGGTATCGGGGGCTGGTCCAAGATGCCTTGCCGGAAAGCCTATTGCAGGACCTCCGCGAGAGCGTGCGGAAAGGGCTGCCGACCGGTAGCGACGACTTTCGCCGGCAGGTCGAGACTGCGCTGAAACGCCCGCTCGGGAGCGGCAGGCGAGGGCGTCCGCCGAAGCGCCGTCCGCAGAAGGGCGCAGACGAATAGGCTTCGCGCCCAAAAAAGGGTGTCAGACACCATTTTTTTCGAAAAGGTGTCTGACACCTTTTTTGCGGTCAGCGGGCGACGCGGCGCCAGTTCGCGGCGACGGCAAGCGCGCCGAGGATCACGAACCAGATCAGGACCCAGGCGGGCATGCTGAGGCCGAGGAAGGACCAGTTCACCTCGGCGCACTCGCCGGAGCCCGTGAACACCATCCGCAGCGCCTCGAGCACGGGGAACGCGTCGAAGATGTAGCCGAGCCCGGGGCCGCAGGCGGGAATCGCGTCCGGCGGCAGATTCTGCAGGTAGACGTGGCGGGCGGCGATTCCGATGCCGACCGCCGCGACGACGAGCCCGAGCCCCGCATAAGCGCGCGCGCCCAGGCCGACGGGCGCGTGCAGGGCCCCGGCGAGGAACACGAAGCCGAGCCCGATCATCGCGATGCGCTGGAAGATGCAGAGCGGGCACGGCTCGAGCCCGAGGACGTGCTGCGCATAGAGCGCGTAGCCCATCAATCCCGCGACGATCACGACGCCGAGCGCGTTCAGCAGCCGACGGTGCGTGCGCGTGGCGATCCAGCGCGGAGACGCGCCCTCCCCGACCGCCGCGATCACGAGCCGCCCTCGCGCCGCTGCGCGGCGAGCTGAACCTCGGCCTCGATGTTCTTCAAGCCGGTGTATCGCAAATCCTTCCCGTGCACCATGTAGATCACGTACTCGCCGATGTTCTTCGCATGATCGCCGATCCGCTCGAGCGAGCGCGCCACCCACATCGAGTCCATGACGCGCGATATCGTGCGCGGGTCCTCGATCATGAACGTGATGCCTTGTCGATAGATCGACTCGTATTCCTCGTCGACCGCGTCGTCCGCCTTCACGACGGCGAGCGCCGCGTTCGCGTCGAGCCGCGCGAACGCGTCGAGCGCGCCGCGCAGCATCTCCTTCACGTGCTGCGCGAGATTGCGCAGCTCCCGATAGTTCGTTGACGGCCGCTCGATGCCCGCCAAGCGCGCCGCGAGCACGCCGATCTTCTCCGCCTCGTCGCCGACCCGCTCGAGGTCGGTGATCGTCTTGATCACGGCGATGATCAGACGAAGATCCCCGGCCGCGGGGGCCCGCGTGGCCAGAATTCGGCTGCATTCCTCGTCGATCCCGACCTCCATGCGGTTGACCTTCGCGTCGTCCTCCGCCACGCGCAGGCCAAGCTCGCTGTCCGCCTCGATCAGCGCGCGCATGCCGCGGTCGAGCTGGTCTTCGACGAGGCCGCCCATCGTCAGAACGGCGTTGCGAATGCGCTCGAGATCCTCGTTGAAGCGCCGGGAGATGTGATGACCCAGGTCTTCGACTTCCATCTGGCCTCGCTCCTCCCGCAGCCGCAGCCGCGGAGATTGCGCAGAATTGGCGATTATACGACGGCTCGCTCGGACGATCGCCGCGCGTCGACCCCGCGCCGAGCCGTGCGCGCGGGCGGAAAGCGGCACGTGAAGGTGCTGCCCTCCCCTTCGCGGCTTTCGATCTCGAGCGTCGCGCCGTGCCGCTGCAGCGCGTGCTTGACGATCGCAAGGCCGAGCCCGGTGCCTCCGGTGGCGCGCGAGCGCCCCGGATCCACGCGGTAAAACCGCTCGGTGATGCGCGGTATCTGATCCTCCGGGATGCCGATGCCCGTGTCCGCGACGACGAGCACCGCGGCGCCGTCCTCGGCGCGCCACTCGACGTCGATGCGCCCGGTCCGCGGCGTGAAACGCACGGCGTTATGGATCAGGTTGTAGCAGACGGAGTGCAGCTCCGCGTCGCTGCCGAGCAGGCCGATCTCGTGATCGACGCGAAGCGCGATCGGCGGCGCGTCGCCGCGTTTCGCGAGCTCCTCGACGATCGTCTCGAGCATGCGCGCGACGTCCACGAGCTCGTGCGGCGCCTTGCGGTCGGCGGACTCGAGGCGGGTGAGCTCGATCAGATCCGTGAGGATCTGCGTCATCCGGTCCGCCTGGCGGCGCATCTCGGCGATCGGCGCGGCCCAGCTCGCGGGGAGATCCGGGTCGTCCGCGAGCGAGTCGAGATACCCGTTGATGACGGTGAGCGGCGAGCGCAGCTCGTGTGACGCGTTCGCGACGAAGTCCCGGCGCATCGTCTCGAGCTTCTTCGCGCGCGTGACGTCGCGGATGATCGCGAGGCGCTGGCTCTGGCCGTACGGGATCAGCTGCACGGCGAGCCACGTATCCGGCCGGTGCGGCGACGGAATCACGATGTCCTCGCCCTTCGAGCCGCTCAACGAGCGCACGAAGGCCGGATGCCGCACGAGGTTGTCGATGCGGTTGCCGATGTCGCGGGCCGGATCGAGGCCGAGCAGACGCGTCGCGGCGGGATTGAACCAGAGGATCTCGTGCTCCGCGTTCAGGATGATGCCGGCGTCGTTGAGCGCACCGGTGCTGTCCCACACCTCGCGCAGCAGGCGATGGTACTTCTTCTTGCGGTTGCGCGCCTTCGTCCTGATCTTGTCGATGCGGGCGAACATCTCGGCCCAGAGGCCCCGCGTCTCGAACGACGGCGCGCGCCGCTCGCCGTTCAGCACGCGGTCGAGCAAGTAGACGTTGCGCAGCACGTGCGCCACGTAAAGCGCGAGCGCCGCCGCGAGCCACCAGCTCACGCCGCCGAACCACAGGCCGAGCAGCACGGCGCAGGCGAGCCATGCTGCGAGGAACCCGAGTTGCGAAGCCCAGCGTTTCGGCAGTCTCACGCGCTGTCCGGCGAAAAGCGGTACCCGGCGCCGCGGACGGTGCGGATCAGTTTATCGTATCCGTACGGGGTCAAAGCTTGACGCAGCCGACGGACGTGCACGTCGACCGTGCGCTCCTCGATGTAGACATTCCCGCCCCATACGCGGTCGAGCACCTGCGCGCGGCTGTAGACGCGGTCCGGATGCTCCATGAAGAAGCGCAGCAGCCGGAACTCGGCGGGCGCGAGCGCGATCTCCTCGCCGCCTGCCGTGACGCGGTGCTGGGCGGTGTCGAGCTGCAAGTCCCCGACCGTCACGACCTCGTCCTCGGCCGGCGATCCTCGACGCATCACCGCGCGGATGCGCGCGACGAGCTCGCGCGGCGAGAACGGCTTCACGACGTAATCGTCGGCGCCGCCCTCGAGGCCCGCGACGCGGTCGTCCTCCTGCGCTCGCGCGGTCAGCATGATGATCGGAATCTCGCGTGTCGCCGGGTCGCGCTTCAGCTGGCGGGTGAGCTCGAGGCCGCTGACGTCCGGGAGCATCCAATCCATGACGATCACGTCCGGATAGCGGTCGACGATCGCCGCGCGCGCTTCCGCCCCGGTCGCGCCGGCGACGACCGTGTAGCCCGCGCGGCCCAAAGCGTGCGCGAGCAGGTCGCGTATCGGCTGCTCGTCCTCGACGATCAGTGCTCGTTTTCCGGTCATCCGTGGTCCGTCGACGGAGCTCGCCGCCATTAGAGTGCGGATATGTTACAGGCCGATGAATTCGCCGCGAAAACGGCGTCGCGCGCCCCGAAAAAAAGGGTCAGGCACCATGTTTCGAAAAATCGTGTCTGACACCATTTTTTGGCGAGGTCACCGGCGCCAGGCGCCCTCGTCGCGGAGGTACGTCGGCAGGGCGGCCTCGGGCGCAAGGAGGCGGCCGCGGGCGACGTCGGCGGCGGCGCGAACGAGCACGTCGCGGGCCGACGGCACGAGCTCCGCGGCGACGCGGCGGCTCCCGGCAAGCACGGGCGCAAGCTCGTCGGCGTAGGCGGCCCAGCCGTCCCCGACGGCCGACCAGCGCGCCGCCGGCGCGCCGGCTGCCGCCTTCGGCGCCTCGACCGCTTCCGGCGCGACGAGACGCTCGTCGCCGATCCGCTCGGCGCGGCCGTCGCGCACGACATAATGCGCGAGGTAGACCTCGCGCATCCGCGCGTCGACCAGAATCAGCGCGTCGTCGATCCCGAGCTCGCGCCAGGCGCGCTGCGCGAGCGCCTCGAGGCTCGAGACGGCCGCGACCTCGAGGCCCGCCGAGAGCGCGAGCCCCTGCGCGACGGCCGCCGCGATCCGCAGCCCGGTGAACGAGCCCGGGCCGCGCCCGAAGGCGATCGCGTCGAGATCGCGAAGGGCGAGGCCCGCGTCCGCGAGCAGCTCGTCGACGAGCGGCAGCACGAGGTCGGTCTGCTCGCGCGGCGAGGCGATGAGCCGCTCCGTCACCGCCGTGCCGTCGAGCAGCGCGATCGAGCCGACGCGGCTCGACGTCTCGAGCGCGAGAATTTTCATCCTACGAGCTCCGGCCGAGCGGAGCGCAGGGTTTGCGCGAACGCGATCGCCTCGTCGAGCTCGTCGATGAGCGGCATCTCCGGCAGGCTGTCGACGAACGCGCGTCCGTAAGGGCGCGTGCGGATGCGCGGGTCCCCGAGCACGATGAGCCCGCGATCGTCGAAATCGCGGATCAGCCGCCCGACGCCCTGCTTCAGCGCGAGCACGGCCTCCGGCAGCTGCGACTCGACGAACGGATCCCCGCCGTCGCGCCGGATCGCGTTCAGCCGCGCCTGCACGAGCGGGTCGCTCGGCACCGCGAACGGCAGCTTGTCGATCACGACGACGCGAAGCGCCGGGCCGCGTACGTCCACGCCCTGCCAGAAGCTACCCGTCCCGAGCAGCAACGCGGAGCCGTCGGCGCGAAACCGCTCTAGAAGCCGATTGCGCGGGCCCGTGCCCTGCACGAGCACCGGGCCCGGCGCCTCGCGCAGCTCGATCCACGCTTGCGCGGCATGCAGCGCGCGGTAGCTCGTGAAGAGAAGGAAAGCGCCGCCGCCCGCGGCCTCGACGATCGGCCACACCGCGTGCAGCAGCGCATCGACGTAGCCCTCGCGGCTCGGGTCGGGCAGCCCCTGGGGCAGGTAGAGCCGCGCGTTGCGCCGATAGTCGAACGGGCTCGGCAGCACGTGCGAGGCGGCCCGCGGCAAGCCGATCCGCTTCAGGAAGTGCGAGAAATCGTCGCCGACCGCGAGCGTTGCGGACGCGAATACCCACGCGCCGCCCTGCGCCTCGATCGAGGCCGAAAGCGATGCGCCGACGTCGAGCGGCGTCCAGTGCGCGCTGACCGCGCGCGGCGAGCGATCGAGCCAGCGCAGGCCGCGCTCGGCGTCCGCGCCGAGCACGGCCCCGAGGCGCGCGGACGCGTCGCGGCAGCGCTCCGCGAGACGCGCGAGCCCGGCGGCCGCGTCCTGGACCTCGACGAGCGCGGCTTCGAGCGCCGCGAGGCGGTCCGTCCAGGCGCCGAGCCGCTCGGCGAGCTCGGGTGAGACGCCGGCCCACGGCACGCGGCCGGCCGGCTCGCGTCCCGCGGCGATCCGCACGTCGCCCGCGGCCGCGACAAGCGCCTCGGCGCCGGCCTCGACGGCCGTGCCGGCCGCCGCCGCGCGTGCCTCCGCGACCGCGTCGCGCGCCAGCAGCTCGAGCTCGCGGCTCGACACGCCGACGCCGTAGAACTGCTGCGCGATGTCCGGCAGCAGATGCGCCTCGTCGACGACGACCGCCTCCGCCCCGGGCAGCAGCTCGCCGAAGCCCGACTCCTTGAGCGCGAGATCGGCGAGCAGCAGGTGATGATTGACGATCACGACTTGCGCCGCGAGCGCCGCCCGGCGGGCGGCGAGCACGAAGCAGCGATCGAAGAGCTCGCAGCGCCCGCCGAGGCAGTTGTCGACGGTCGACGTGATCCAGCCGCGGAGCGGATCGTCCTCCGGCAGATCCTCGAGCTCGCCGAGGTCACCGCTGCCGCCGGCATTGCTCCATACCCGAACCGTCTCCAGCGCCGCGGCGGCCTCGGCGCTCAGCGTGCCGCCGCGGAGCGCGAGCTCGAGACGATGGCGGCACAAGTAGTTGTTGCGCCCCTTCAGCAGCGCGACGTCCACCGGCCGCCCGAGCACGCGGCCGAGGAGCGGCAGATCGCGTCGATAGAGCTGATCCTGAAGCGTGCGCGTGCCGGTGGAGACGATCACGCGGCGCCCGGACAAGAGCGCGGGCACGAGGTAGGCGAAGGTCTTGCCGATCCCCGTGCCGGCCTCGATCGCGACGTGCTCGCCGGCGGCCACAGCATCGGCAACGATGCCGGCCATTCGCTCCTGAGCTTCCCGATATGTAAAGCCGGGCAGCCGCCGGGCCAGCGCGCCGGTCGGGCTGAAGACATCGGCAAGCTCGGGCATGCGCGCGACTATACCGTGAATCGTTCAAGCCACCCCGCGGCGAAAGCCGGCGCGGCGCCGGGAATCAGCGGCCGGCAGCCGCGGCAATAGGTGATCTCCGCATACCGTCCCCGGTCCGCCCCAGGGCGCCGCGGAGGGACGTGATTCGCGGGCCGGCACCCGATCCGTTTATACTTTGACGAAAACCCATCCGGCATCCTAAAGAATCATCGATGACGACAAAACTCGACTCCCTCGGCGAATGGATCGCCGAGGCGGCGAAGCTTACACAACCCGACCACGTGCACTGGTGCGACGGCTCCGAGGAGGAATACCGCAGCCTGATCGGGCAAATGCTCGAGAGCGGCACCCTGATCGAGCTGAACCAGGAGAGCTATCCGCGGTGCTACCTGCACCGCTCCGACCCTCAGGACGTCGCCCGCGTCGAGCATCTCACCTACGTCTGCACCTCGGAGCAGGAAGATGCCGGCCCGAACAACAACTGGATGCCTCCGGACGAGGCGAAAGGGCTCATGCGAGAGTGCTTCCGCGGCTGCATGCGCGGCCGCACGATGTACGTGATTCCGTACTGCATGGGGCCGATCGATTCTCCGTACGCGCGCTGCGGCGTCGAGATCACGGACAGCCCGTACGTCGTCGCGAACATGTATTTGATGACGCGGATGGGGAAACGCGCGCTCGAGCGGATCGAGCGTGACGGGACGTTCGTCAGGGGCCTCCACTCCACCGGCGAGCTCGATCCCGAGAAGCGCTACATCATGCACTTCCCCGAGGATCTTTCGATCATGAGCTACGGCTCGGGCTACGGCGGCAACGCGCTGCTCGGCAAGAAATGCCATGCGCTGCGGATCGCGAGCTGGCAGGCCCGTGACGAGGGCTGGCTCGCCGAGCACATGCTGATCGTCGGCGTCGAGAGTCCGGCCGGCGAGACCCATTACCTCGCCTGCGCGTTCCCGTCGGCCTGCGGCAAGACGAATCTCGCGATGCTGATTCCGCCGGAGAGTCACAAGGGTTGGAAGGTCTGGACGCTCGGCGACGACATCGCGTGGATGCACATGGGCGACGACGGGCGGCTGCGCGCGATCAACCCGGAGGCCGGATACTTCGGCGTCGTGCCCGGCACGAACCGCAAGACGAACCGCAACGCGTTCGACATGATCTCGCACGACACGATCTTCACGAACGTCGCGGTCACGGCTAACAACGAGCCGTGGTGGGAGGAGAAAGGCGAAGGGACGCCGGTCACGGACTGGCTCGGCAAGCCGTACGAGCCCGGCAACGGTCCGGCCGCGCACCCGAACTCGCGCTTCACCGTCTCGGCCAAGCAGAACCCGAGCTACTCGAGCCTCGCGGAGGCGCCCGAGGGTGTGCCGATCTCGGCGCGCGTCTTCGGCGGCCGCCGGCGGGAGCTTGCGCCGCTCGTCTACGAGGCGCGCGACTGGGCGCACGGCGTGCTCGTCGGCGCGAGCGTCGCGTCCGAGACCACGGCGGCCGCCACGGGCAAGGTCGGCGTCGTGCGCCGCGATCCGATGGCGATGAAGCCGTTCTGCGGCTACAACTACGGCGACTACTGGGCGCATTGGCTCAGCTTTGCCGAGCGCTCGACGCGGCTGCCGCGCGTATTTCACGTCAACTGGTTCCGCCGCGACGCGGACGGCAGGTTCCTGTGGCCCGGCTACGGCGAGAACCTGCGCGTGCTGCGCTGGATGATCGAACGCTGTGAGGGACGGGTCGGCGCCGTCGACACTCCGATCGGCCGGCTGCCGAAGGAATCCGACATCGACATCACCGGTCTCGACGTGTCGCCGCAGACCCTTCGGCAGCTCCTCGCCGTCGATCCGGAGCAGTGGCGTGTCGAGATGCGGGATCTCGGCGACTACCTCGAGACCTTCGGCCAGCGTCTCCCGGCACGGTTGCGGGAGGAGCACCGGCGCGTGGCGGAGGCGCTGGGCGGCTAGAAAAAGGTGTCAGACACCTTTTTCGGTTGGGAAGGGTGTTAGAACCGCTTTGAAGATGTGTCTGACACCTTTTTCTGCGAAAAAGGTGTCAGACACTTACTCTTCGACGACGTAGTGGACCGCGAGCGCGGTGCCGGGCTGGGCGGCGCGGCCGAGACCGATGACGCCCTCGCCGGTCAGCTGGGTGCTGTCGCGGCGAACGAAGATCTCCTCGCCCGTATCGGTGTGCACGAACGTGCCGTTCGTGCTCTCGTCGACGAGCGTGAATTTGTCGCGACTCACTTCGACACGGGCGTGCAGGCGCGAGATCAGGTTGCCCTTGACGACGAGATCGTTGTCCTCGGCGCGCCCGAGCGTGACACTCTTGCGGCCTTCGCCGACCAGAATCTCCTTGCCCTGATAGCGTAGGCTCAACCGCTTCGGCCGCGCGTTCGCCTTCCTCGTCCACGGCACCGTCGGCAGCATGCTCGTGGCTTCCTCGGGCTGCCAGAGCACCTCGAACAGGATGACCTCGTCGGCCTTGCCCCGCACGGTCGCGACGTCGATCTGCCGCGCCGCCGACTGCCACTCCGGCGACAGCCGCTCGACCGTGGACAGCGTCGTGATGATCTGCTTCGCCTTCGCCTGGCTCGTCATCCGGTTCGCGATGTGCACCGCGGACCCGAAGATGTCGCGATGCTCCTGCACGACCGGCCCGAAGTGGCAACCGATCCGGATCGAGACATGGCCTCGGTCATGGGCGAGCTCCGGCGCAGTGGAGATGCGCTCCTGCATGCGCCGGGCGGCGTTCATCGCCTCGTCGGGCGTGGGGAACGTGGACATCACCTCGTCCCCCATCGTCTTGATTACCGTGCCGCGGTTCGCCTCGGTGGCCTCTCGCATGATCTCGAGACAGCGGCCGACCATTTCTCGCGCCTGGCCGTCGCCGAGCTGCTCGTAGAGCTGCGTGCTGCCCACCACGTCGGCGAACAGGATGGCAACCTCAACTTCCCTACCCATGGCTTCCTTCGCCGCCAGCTGCGGGGCGGAGTCGGGACGATTATACGTCCGGCGATCCGCCCGTCACGTGATCCGGCGCAGCCCCCGCCTTCGGCACCGCCCGGGCGGCGCCGCCGCCTCCGGGAAACGAGAGAAGCGGCCGAGGCGCTACTTCTCGGCCACGACGTACGCGACCCAGGCGGGATCGGGCTCCCCCGTCTCGGTCTCGTAGAATTCGCCGTTGGCCTCGCCGTCCTCGTCCTCCCCTTCCCAGTAGACCCGAACCTTCGAGTAGCCCGCTTCGTCGAGCAGCTCCCGCAGCTCCGGCAGCGTCCACATGCGCCACTCGTAGCTGAAGGCGTTCTTCAGCTTCGAGCCGTCGGGGAACTTGAAGTGGATGTGGCAGACCATCCGGTGCGTGACCGGATCGAACTCGGCCTGGTCCCAGACGTAGGTGAAGTCGTCGTACTTCGTCTTCTCTTTCTGGACGGAAAACGCCTCGGATCCGCCGAACACGTCGAGCACGAACAGCCCGTCGTCGTTCAGCGCGTCGCGCGCGCGGGCGAAATAGGTGCGCAGCTGATCGCGCGTCTTGAAGCAGTAGTAGCTGAAGTTGAAAGCGCCGACGAGATCCACGCGCTCCGTTTCGACGGTCATGACATCGGCATGCAGCAGCTTCACGCGCGCTCGATCGACCTCCGGCAGACGGCCGACGCGGTTCGCCCTCCCCCATTCGAGCACGTAGTCGTCGATGTCGACGCCGATCGCCGTGCGCCGAGGACCGCTTCGCACCCACTCGCAGGCGGCGCTCGCCGTGCCGCAGAAATCCTCGCGGAAGCTGATCGGCTCGCGTCCGCGCAGCGACTTGAACGTGTCGACGAGATACTCCACCTCGCCGTCCACGGCCTGCACGGCTTCCTCGTAGAGCTCGTAGATGTCCGCCTGCTGCGCCATCGTGAGCTGCGGCTTTCGCTTCACGCCGGACTTCGCCACATTCGACCTCTCATGCCTTCGGAAGGGAAAGCGCATTTTAGCCGCAACGCGCGACGCTTTTCATGGCGGATCGACGGCACGCCGTGAGGGCCTATGCCGCGGTGACTCGATCGACGGCGCGCCGAGCGGATCGATGCCGCGGTGACTCGATCGACCGAGCGGATCGACGACGCGGTGGCCGTCGCAACGCGCCGAGCGGATCGACGCCGCGCCGTCAAGCCGCGCGCGGCTCGCGCGTCGGTGAGTCGAGCTCGGTGGCGAGCGCGACGAGCTCGCCGAGACGCGCCGAGGCCTTGCCCGCTCTCGGCCACTCGGCGAGCGTTTTGCGCCAGCGGCGCCCACCGGGACGAGCGGTGAAGAGCCCCATGAGATGCCGCAACATCGCGTTCAACGGCGTCCCCGCGCGAAGCTCGCCCTCGGCGTAAGCAACGAACGCTTCGACGGCGTGCACGCGGGTCGGCGAAGCGCCGCCGAAAATCGCCTGATCGAGGCGCGCGAGCAGCATCGGATCGTGGTATGCGGCCCGTCCGAGCATGACGCCGTCGACCTGCGCGAGCTGCGCGATCGCGGGCTCGAGCGCCGCGAGTCCGCCGTTCAGCACGATTTCGAGCGCGGCGAAGTCGCGCTTCAAACGATGCACGCGCGGATAGTCGAGCGGCGGCACATCGCGGTTCTGCTTCGGGCTCAGCCCCTTCAGCCACGCCTTGCGGGCATGCACGATCACCGTCCCGCATCCTGCCTCGGCGACGGCGCCGACGAAGTCGCAAAGGAACTCGTAGCTGTCGTGCTCGTCGACGCCGAGCCGGGTCTTCACGGTGATCGGCGCGGGCGACGCTTCGGCCATCGCGGCGACACAGGACGCGACGCGGCGCGGCTCGCGCATCAGCGCGGCGCCGAAGCATCCGGCCTGGACCCGGTCGCTCGGGCAACCGACGTTGAGGTTGATCTCGTCGTAGCCGGCCGCCGCGCCGAGCTTCGCAGCGGCCGCGAGCGCATCGGGCTCGCTTCCGCCGAGCTGCAGCGCGACCGGGTGCTCGGCCGTATCGAACCGGAGCAGCTTCGCCGCGTCGCCGCGCAGCAGCGCCGCGGCCGTGATCATCTCGGTATAGAGGCGCGCGTTCGGAGCGAGCAGCCTCAGGAAGTAACGGCAATGCCGGTCCGTGCGCTCCATCATCGGCGCCACGCAAAGACGCCGGCCGCCGAAGGCGGCCCGCTCGGTCGTGCTCGTCGTTCGGCGATCCATCGGCCGGATCTTCGCCGGTTTTTCCGGAGGTGGCCAGCCGATCGGCCCGCTCCGAATCCTCACCAGCGGATGCCGCGTCCCGTCTCCTCGATCAGGTGATCGACGACGGCCCGGTTCGCCTCCTCGGCGTCGGCTCCGTCCTCGAGCGCCTTCGCGCGCACTGCGAGCTGGCGGTGAGCGCTCGTCCCGCGCGCGAGGATCTTGCGCGCATGCTCGACCTCGGCGGTGCAGCCGAGCGTTTCGGCATCCTCGCGGACGAGCTCGAGCATTTCCTCGAGCAGCTGCGGGAACGGGATCACCTTGCCGCGCCCGAGGTCGATGAGGCCTTGATCGAAGCTGTAGCGCATCGCTCGCCAGCGGTTCTCGCGGATCAGCATCGGCGAGTACGTGCGCCAGCGCTGGTTGCCGCGGCGAAGCCGATACAGCATGCGAAGCAGCGAGACGACGAGGGCGGCGAGGCAGAGCGCGTCCTCGAGCGACGTACAGACGTCCATGACGCGGGTCTCGAGCGTCGGGTAGCGGGCGCTCGGCCGGAGGTCCCACCAGATCTTCGTCGCATTCTCGATCACGCCCGCGTCCACCATCACTCGCACGAGCTGGCGGTAATCCGCGAAGCTCTGAAAGCGCTCCGGGATGCCCGTGCGCGGCAAGCCGTCGAACACCGTGAGCCGGAACGACTTGAGCCCCGTATCGATCCCTTCCCAGAGCGGCGACGAGCAGGAGAGCGCGAGCAGATGCGGCAGGAAGTAGCGGAACTGGTTCATCAGGTCGATGCGCACCTCCTCGTCCTCGATCCCGACGTGGACGTGCATGCCGCAGATCAGGAGACGGCGGGCGGCGGCCTGCATCTCCTGGAACAGCGCGTGATAACGGGCGCGCTCCGTATGCTTCTGACTCGTCCAGACCGCGAATGGATGCGTCGACACCGCGAGCGGCGCTAGCCCGTGCTCCGCCGCGACGTCGATGACGGCGCCGCGCAGCACCGTGAGCGAGTCGCGAACCTCGGCGAGCGTCTTGCAGACCCGCGTTCCGATCTCGATCTGCGAACGCATGAACTCGGGCTTGACCTGCTGGCCCTCGATGCGCGCGCCGCACTCCTTCAGCATCGCGCGCGGCATCCGCTCGACGAGGTCGCGCGTCTCCCGGTCCACGAGGAGGTACTCCTCCTCGACGCCGAGCGTGAACGAAGGCTCCTTCATCGGCGCCCTCCCGGCCGGGCCGCAGCGCTTTCCACGGCCCCAAGCAAGCCGCCCTCCTCCGAACGACCGCTCGCGCGGCCGGGCGCGTGCGGCGCCGGCCTGGGCCGGTACAGGGCGGGATCGCGGAGCACGGTGTCGAGCGCTTCGGCGATTCGGTCCGCCCAGCGTTCCTGGCCAGTCTCGTCGCGTATCAGATCCTGGCGAATCTCGAGGCTCACGTGCGCGATGCCGCGCGGCTCGGCATGGTGATCGATCGTGAAGTCGGCCGGATGCCGCCCGGAGTAAGGCTCGTTGTCTCCGACGACGACGTCGGACGCGCCGCGAAACGCGGCCATCAGGCGTAGCGGCAGACGCGGGTCCTTGTCCCAGAGCACACCGACGTGCCAAGGCCGCTCGATGCCGTGGAGGCGCGGCGTGAAGCTGTGCACCGCGATCATTACCGGGCGCTCGTCCTCCGACGTCGATTCGTCGAGCATGCGGTCGATCGCGTCGTGGTACGGCCAGTAGATCTCGCGCGCCCGGGCTTCCTTCGCGGCGTCGTCGAGACCGAGATTGCCGGGCACGAGCACGCCGTCGCTGAGCGACGCGAACGCGCTCGCGTCCGCGAGCCCGCGGTTCAAGTCCACGACGAGGCGCGAGTAGCCGCCGAGCACGGCCTTCGCGCCGAGCCGCTCGGTGAGCCTATAGGCGACCGCGGCCGCGCCGATGTCCCAGGCGATGTGGTCGCGAAGCTGGCGCTCGCCGAGGCCGAGGTTGCGTAGCGACCGCGGCACGCGATTCGAGGCGTGATCGCAGACGAGGACGATCGGCCGCCCGGGCCGCCCGGAGCTGACGGTCGCGAACGCCGGCGGCTCGTCGGCGGCAATGAGCGGCGCGGTCGAATCGCTTCGGTTCACTGAGGCTTCCGGTCCGGCGTGAGGCCCGCTCCGCATACTCTACACGCGGCCAAGCGCCGAGAGCTTCGCGCGCCAAAAAAGGTGTCCGAAAAAAGGTGTCAGACACCTTTTCCCCACCGGAAAAAACGGTGCCTGACACGTTTTCCGGGGAAAAGGTGTCAGACACCTTTTTCGGTCAGGCGCGGCGGCGCTCGGCGCGGCGGACGGGAAGCTCGCTCACGGGCTGCGGCACGGCGATGAAGAAGCCCTGGGCGAACGAGATGCCGATCTCGCCGAGCCGCTTCAGCACGTCGCGGCCCTCCACGCGCTCGGCGACTGTCTGGATGCGCAGCGCCTTCGCCATCCGCGCGATCGCCTCGACCATGCTCTCGTCGGCCGGATCCCGCGTCACGTTGCGGATGAATTGGCCGTCGATCTTCAGGTAATCCACGGGCAGGTGCTTCAGGTACGTCAACGACGACAGGCCCGTGCCGAAGTCGTCGAGCGAGAAGCGGCAACCGCGCTCCTTCAGAGCGCGCATGAACGAGACGACGTTGCCGAGGTTCGCGATCGCGGCGGTCTCCGTGATCTCGAAGCACAACGCGCCGGGAGGAACGTTCTCCGCGTGAAGCTCGTCCAGCAGAAAGTCGACGAAGCGGCCGTCGCTCAGCGTGGTGCCCGAGAGGTTCACGGCGAGCATGTAGGGCTCGCAGGCGTCGTCTTCGCGATAGACGAGCGAGCCCATGACCTGGCTGATGACCCAGCGGTCGAGGCTCGGCATCAGGTTGTAGCGCTCCGCCGCAGGAATGAACGTCGTCGGCGGCACCAGATCGCCGCGCTCGTTGCGCATGCGCAGCAGCAGCTCGTACATCGGCACGGCCCCGCGCGTGTCGCCGATCGGGACGATCGGCTGGTAGAAGAGCTCGAACCGCTCCTCCTCCCGCGCCCGATTGATCCGCGCGACCCACTGCATCTCCTGATGGCGCTCGGCCGCGTCGCCCTCCTCGTAGACGTGAATTCGGTTGCGGCCGAGATCCTTCGCCACATAGCACGCGACGTCCGCCGCGCTCAGCACGCTGCCGACGCTCTCCGCGCTCGCGTCGACCGGCACGACGCCGATGCTGACGCCGACCTGAAGCGATCCGTCGCGCCACGTGAAGCGAAACTGCGCGATCGCTTCGCGCAGCGCGTCGGCGATCTCGACGGCGCGCTGCACGGGACAGTCGGCGAGGAGCACGGCGAACTCGTCGCCGCCGAGGCGCGCGATGACGTCGGCGGAGCGGACGCGGGCCTTCAGGATCTCGGCGAGCTGCCGCAGCAGCAAATCGCCCGCGGCATGCCCCCATGTGTCGTTCACGACCTTGAACTGATCGAGATCCATGTAGAGCAGCGCGAACGGAGGCGCGCCGTCCTGGCGCACCGCCCGCACGGCCGCCGACAAGCGCTCCTCGAACTCCCGGCGGTTGATGAAGCCCGTGAGCGAGTCGTGGCTCGCGTAATACGAGAGCTTGCGGTGCAGCTGCCGTTCGCGGCTCACGTCGTGAAACACCATGACGGCGCCGATCACGCGGCCGCTGCGGTCCTGGATCGGCGCCGCGGAGTCCTGAATCGCGATCGAGCCGCCGAGTCGATGAGTGAGCACGACGTTCGACGTCAGCGTCACCGTGCGGCCCTCCGCGAGGCAGCGGAGGACCGGCGGCTCGACGACCGCGCCGGTCTCCTCGTCCGTGAGCTGAATGATCTCCTGCACGCTCTTGCCCTGGGCGTCGCGCCGCTCCCACCCGGTGAGCTGCTCGGCCACGGGATTCAGGTACTCGATGCGGCCCGAAGCATCCGTCGTCAGCACCGCGTCGCCGATCGACTGCAACGTGACCTGCGCGCGCTCCTTCTCGCGAAAGAGCGCCTGCTCGGCGGCCTTGCGCTCGGTGACGTCGGTGACGGTGCCCTCGAGATACAGCGGCCGGCCGTCGGCGTCCTTCACGAGCCGGCAGTTCTCGACGACTACCATCGTGCCGCCGTTGCGCCGCTTCAGCCGATACTCGAAGCCGCGCACGAACCCGTCGCCGGCCGCGAGCGCCGCAAGCAGGCGCTCGCGGTCCTTCGGATCGGCGTAGAAGTCGATGATCCGCAGCGATTCCACGGGCTCGTCCTCGTCGAGGCCGAGCATTCGCATCAGGGCCGGGTTCGCGGAGATCAGGTCGCCTTCGACGGTGGTCTGAAAGACGCCGTCGACGACGTTGTCGAAAAGACCGCGGTAGCGCGCTTCGCTCTCCCGAAGCGCGGTCTCGTCGAGCTTCCGGCGGATCGCGATCCCGGCCAGCTGCGCGAGGCGCGTGACGAGATCGAGCTCCTCGGTCTTCGGGCCGCGGGGGGCCGTGCAGTAGATCGCGAGCGTGCCGTGGATGCGGTCGCCGGCCGTGACGATCGGCGTCGAGCAGCACGACGCGATGCCGAGCCCCTCGAGCGTGCCGCGCAGCTCCGCGAGGAGCGGATCTCGCGCGATGTCCGTCACGACGACCTGCCGGCCGAGCGACGCGGCCGCCCCGCAAGGTCCGGCGGCCAGCGACAGGGGCAGCTCCTCGAGGGCGTCCTTCAGCGGCGCGGGCAGCGAGCCGCACGCGGCGAGCCGCAGCCGATGCGCGCTCGTGTCGAGCCGCATCAGCGCCGCATGGAGCTCGGGGTAGAGTGTCTCCACGAGGCGGACGACGGCTTGGAGCGTGCGCTCGAGCGGCGCGTTCGCGGCAATCAGCTCGAGCACGCGCCGCTCGCCGTGGGCGAGCGTGTCGGCGCGCCGCCGGGCCGTAATGTCGATGATGCTCGCGCGGATCAACCGCTTGGTCGACGACGGCAGCCGCAGGAAGCGCACCTCGCACGGGATCTCCTCGCCGCTCGAGTCGCAGTGCAGCCACTCGAACACCGGGCTGCCGCCCTTCAGCGCCCGATCGACATACCCGCGCACGAGGCCGAACGACGGCAGACCGTCCGCCTGTCGCTCCGGGCTGATCTCCCGGGGCCCGATCTTCAGAAGCTCTTCGCGCGGCATCTTGAACAGGCGGGCCGCGTTCTCGTTCGCGTCGACGAAACGGTCCTGATCGACATCGAACACGACGATCGCCTCCGGCGCGTTCTCGACGAGCGCGCGGTAGCGCGCCTCGCTTTCGCGCAGCGCCTGCTCGTTCTGCATTCGCTCGGTGACGTCGCGCATGCAGAGCACGTAGAACGGGCGGCCGTCGCGCCGCGCGCCCGCCGCGCTCACCGTGACCTCGGCCATGAACGGCTCGCCGTCCCCGCGGCGGCCTTCGATCGGCGTCGGCCGAAGGTCCAGGAGCGTGTCCTCCGCCCGCTCCGCGAGGGCCGCGAGCGCGGCGTCCGCCGGCTCGAGCGACGGGATGAACGCCGAGATCGGCCGGCCGGGCAGGTCGGCGGGATCGATGCAAAGGAGCCGGGATGCCGCCGCGTTTGCCCGCCGCACGCGGCCCTCGCCGTCGACGGTGACGATCGCGTCCTTGACGTTATCGAGAATCGCTTGAAGCGACGTTTCGTCGCCGGTCGCCTCCGGGTCGGCCGGCGACGGACCGAAACCGGCCGGCACTGACCCGAAACCGGCCGGCGCGGGCTCCGGGGCCGCGGAGGGCTCCGGTGCAGCCGCCGCCCCGGATGCGACCGGAGCGAAAGGCGCAAACGCCTGCTCGCGGGTCACGGTGGTCTCGTCCGGCCCGACCGGCGCCGTTCGGACCTGCTCGGTCGGGTCCTCGACGTCGCCGATCTGCTGCAAGACGGCCGCGACCTCGCTGTCCTCGAGCGGCCCGCCGCCCGCCCCCGTACGGTCGGGCAGCGCCCCCGCCCGGCGGTCGGGCGGCAGCGCCTCCGGGCGGTCGGGAGACCTTTCCTCCGGGCCGTCGGGCGACGACCCGGCCTCCGTGCCGCCAGGCGGCCGCTCCGTGCCCCGAAACCGCTCGGGATCGTCCGCCGCGCCGCGCAGGACCATGGCGAGCGCGTCCCGAGCGGAGGCGTGGGCGAGCGCGGCCGCGATCCGGCGCTTCAGGCGATCGTTCAACATCGAGGGCGTCTTCCGGCCGGCGCCGGCCAGAGCTTTCGAGGCGCCCACTATAGGGAGTGGGTTTCCCGAGCCGCCGTGATTGAGCTCTCGTTTATGTCAGCTTCGGCTCGATTATGTCGTGCTGCGAGCGCTGGCGGCGGCCGCCAGCGGGCGGCGGGCGCGACCGGCAGCGGAGCGGCGCGGCCGGCGACGGACGGTGCGGCCGGCGGCGGACGGTGCGGCGGCGGAGCGCCGCGGCCAGCAGACGCTTGCCGGCGGCGGCGGGCGCCGGCGCCGCGCCCGCCGGCCGTGCACACGGAAGGCTCCGCGCAGCCCGGAGAGGCCGGAGCGCGCGCCGGGTCGCGATCACCGGGGCGAGAGCGCCCTAACGCGGATCGACGGCCGGCAGACGGATCAGCGGCTGGTCTTCCCGGCCCGAAGCGTCCGGCTCCGCGCCCTCCGCAGGCTCGACCGCCTCGGACCCCGGCCGGCCGTTCGCCTCGTCCCCGGACCGGCCGTCCGCTTTCGCGCTGCCGACCCGGATCGGGACGACGACGCTCCGGCCCTGCCGGGCGCCGTCGACGATCCCCTCGGCGAACAGGCGCAGGCGAAGCACGCCGTCGGCCAGCGGCAGCACGGTCACGACCCACTCCGCGGGCGCGTCGCGGCTCGCCGAGGCCGCCGAGAGCACGGCGTCGCGCGGGTCGATCTGCAGCCCCGAGTCGGCCGAGAGCTCGACGGTGACGTCGCCGACCACGGTCTGCGGCCGGAGCGTGACGCGCACCTCGAGCGGCACGCCGAGGACCGGCCGTCCGCCGAGCTCGTGCTCGATCCCGAAAGCGGCGACGGGCTTCCCGGCGTCCGCGAGCGGCGCGCCGGCCTTCGTCTGCGCGGCGGCCCCGCACGCGGCGAGAAGCCACGCGAGCAGGGCTGCCGTCGCCGCGACGACCGTCCGCGAGGTCATTGCGCGGTGATCTCCACCTCGAAGCAGGTCCGTCCGATCGGCGGGTGGTCGCCGTCGTCCGGCTGAGTGTTCGTCCATTCGTATACCTCCAGCACGTAATCGCCGGGGCCGAGGGAGGCCTCGAAGCGCTCGACGCACCCGGACGGCGTGTCGACGGTGCACGCCGCGTCGTCCGGGGCGTCTTCCGATCTCGCGAAGGGCCCGCTGCGATAGAGGATCATGTCCGGGTCCGCCGTCGCGCCGGCCGGCATCTTCACCGTCGTGGCCGTGATCGCGTAGTCCGCGACGTCCGGCACGGCGAGCTTCAGGAACGCCCGGGACCCGAGCTTGTTCACCGAGCCGGTGACACCCCCATAGTTGTACGCGTCGGTGCTGCACAGCGTCACGGGCAGACCCACGGCGAGGTCCTTGTAGATCGGCAGGATGTCGTCGCTCTCGACGGCGGTGGGATCGGTCGGCGTGCCGAAGTTGTCCTCGCCGCTCCCGTACGCGTCGGCGACCGGCGCGATCGCGTGGGCCTCGACGAGGGCGTTGAGGTCCTCCGCGACGGCCGGCACACGCCGCTTCAGCGCGTCGATGAACGCGAAAATGCTCGTGAGCGCCGGCGTTTCGCGGATGTCGGCCGTCATCACGTCGAAGATCGGCCCGAAGCCGAGCGCAACCGTATCCTCGGGCTCGTCCGCGCCCTGCGCGGCGTCGAACAGGTCGTAGACGATCTCCTGGACCGACTCCTCGCTGAACCAGCCGGGATTCGGATTCGGATGGCTCGCGGAGCTTTGCGGAACGAAGGGTCCCTCGACGTCGAATGCGAACCCGCTGGCCTGCCCGGGCCCCAGCACGTCGGTATAGATCTTGTCGCCGGTGATCATGGCCGAGACCGCGTTCGCGAAGCCCTCGCTGAACGCGGTCCGCATGTCGAGCTGATCGCCGCGCGTGTGCGGACCGCCGATGCTGTCGGAGCGGGCGAGCGCGTTCTCGAAGAAATGCGCCCACTCGTGAGCGATCACGTGCCGGTCGTACTCGTCGGTGTCGCTGTCCTCCGCACCGAGCAGATAGATGCCGGCGCCGGGCCGGAACAGGCTCGAGCCGATCTCGCCGGTCGCGAAGTCCGGCACGCCGTCGGCGCCGCGGCTCGGCACGTTGTCGGCGCTCCAGTGGAGCACGAGCGGCGGGAAGACCGTGTCCGGCGCGACGGAGAGAACGAACTGGGTGGCGTCGTACACGACGTCGAGGATCGCGAACGGCGCCGCGGAGCGGGTGCCCGTGTAGGCCGCGCCGTCCCACCCGGACGCCGCGTGCAGGTCGAGCGCGAGATCCGCCTCCTCCGTTGCAAATTCGGCGCTTTCGAGCACATAGAGCGCGTCGCCTTCGGTGTTGTCGACGACGCGGTAGTCCCAGGCCGGAGTGCCGGCGCGGCGCATCTCCGCGCTGACCCGGACCTTCACGCCGGCGATGTTTGGCGGAAGCTCCAAAGCATAGCGGCCGGCCTCGTCGGTCGTCGTAGAATCGAGAACGTCGCCGTCCCGAACGGCTTCGACGGTGAGGCCCCGCGCGGGGCTTTGCTCGACGCGGTCGTAGTCGAGCCCGAGACCGACGACCGGGACTTTGTCGAACGTCACGGCGCCGCTCACGACGACAGCGGTGCTCGCGCTCGCGTCCCCGCCGCCTCCGCAACCCGTCAACAGCCCGGCCGAGACCGCGAGCCACGCGAGCCAGCAGGGCAGCGGCAGCGCTCGCGCCCGCGGTGCGCTCCGTTCCATCGAGCACCCTTCTTTCGGGATCCATCGGATAACATACCGGGGTCCGTGCGTCGATGGTATCGCCCGCTTCGCGAATCCAGTGTCTCGCGCAGGCGACGTTTCGCCGAAAAAACCACTGCAAACCGAGACTCGCTGCCGATTTGGGCCGCGGATCCGAGGTGCATACTGTAAGCCGCCGGGGGAGCGGCGGTTGTCGCCAACCGGCGACGGGTACCCGTTGAGCGGACGCGAGAACTGATAGACTCGCCCCGTTTGATTATGTCGCTCCGTTAGAGAGAATGATGGGCCCGAAGACGATACTCGTGACCGGAGGTGCGGGTTATATCGGCTCGCACGTAGTTCGCCAGCTCGGCGAGGCGGGCGAAGACGTCGTCGTGTTGGACGATCTTTCCACCGGGTTCAGGCAAGCCGTGCTGTATGGCGAGCTCGTCGTCGGGAACACCGGCGACAGGGAGTGTCTGGATGACCTGTTCACGCGATTCGACATCGACACGGTCATGCACTTCGCAGCCCATACGATCGTCCCCGAATCGGTCGCCGACCCGCTCAAGTATTACCGCAACAACACGTGCGCGAGCCGCACGCTGATCGAGGCGGCGCAGCGCGCGGGTGTGCGCCATTTCGTCTTCTCGTCGACGGCGGCCGTTTACGGCATCCCGGAAGGCGGGCGCGCATCGGAGGAGAGTGCAACCGCGCCGATCAATCCGTACGGCACGTCGAAGCTGATGACCGAATGGATGCTGCGCGATGTCGCGGCGGTCACGCCGATGACGTATGTCGCGCTGCGCTACTTCAATGTCGCGGGCTGCGACCCCGAAGGAAGGATCGGGCAGTCGACGCCGAAGGCCACGCTGCTGACGAAGGTCGCGTGCGAGGCCGCGGTAGGGAAGCGGTCGCACGTCTCGATCTTCGGCACCGATTATCCGACGCCGGACGGGACCGGCGTGCGCGACTACATCCACGTCGAAGATCTCGCGGCCGCCCATCTGAAGGCGCTCGAGTACCTGCGTGCCGGCGGCGAGTCGACGACGTTGAACTGCGGCTACGGACGCGGCTACAGCGTGCGCGAGCTGATCGCCGCGGTCGAGCAGGCGGCGGGTCACGAGCTGCGCAAGCGGGAGGAGCCGAGACGCGCCGGCGATCCGCCCGTGCTCGTGGCGGAAGCCGAACGGATCCGCACGACGCTCGGCTGGACGCCCAAGTACGACGATCTCGAGCAGATCGTGTCGAGCTCGCTGAACTGGGAGCGCAAGCTCGCGGCCGGCGTGTGGGCGAGCTGAGCTCGGATTGGCGACGAACGTGACGGATAACGCCAAGTGAAAATCGGGCGACCCCGCACTCTCCTCGGGCTGACGCTCGTGGGGCTGGCGCTCGTCACGCTCCCGCTCTTGATCGCGATCGCGAACGCGGCGATCAAGCTCGGGCAGCTTGCGGCCGAGAGCGAAGCGGTGGCCGAGGAGAACGCCGCTACGCTGCTCGAATCGCAGCGTATCTCGAGCCTGCTGATGAACCTGGAGCGCTCCGCACGCCAGTACCTGCTTCTCGAGAAGGATCGGGAGTATCTCCCGATCTACGACGCGGATCAGGCGGCGCTCGAGCAGAGCATCGCGACGCTCGCGGCCCTGCCGCAGGAGGCCGCCGTCGCGGCACAGCTGCAGAATCTCTTGCAAGTGTCGAAAGAGACGCGCGCGGCGCTCACACAGGACGTGCCGGCCGACGAGACGCTCGAGATCGTCATCGAAAACTTCAGGACCTTGGCGAGCGCGGCGCGCGAGATTTCGCAGGGCATGCGCATCGCCCGCAACGCGCAGCTCGCCGCGCTTCAGGAGAGCACGCGCGACGCGCAGCAGGCGCTGATGTGGCAGTCGGCGCTGCTGATTCCCGGGACGATCGTGCTGATTCTCTTCTTCCTCGTCGTCGTGGGGCGGCCGATGCGCCAGGTGGACCGCGCGATCCGCGAGCTCGGCAGCGGCGACTTCAGCCACCCGATCACGGTCACCGGCCCCCGCGACATCGAGACGCTCGGTCGGCAGCTCGAGTGGCTGCGCCACCGGCTGAAGGAATCCACCGACGAGAAGAACAAATTCCTGCGGCACATGTCGCATGAGTTGAAGACACCGCTTGCGAACATCCGCGAGGGCACGGAGCTGCTGCTCGACGGTTCGGTCGGCCCGCTCGACACGCAGCAGCACGAGGTCACCGCCATCTTGCGCGACAACGGCGTGAAGCTTCAGAAGCTGATCGAGAATCTGTTGAACTTCAGCGCGTGGCAGACGAAGACCGCGTCGCTCGAGATCTGCGAGTTCGAGCTGAAGCCGCTCGTCTTCTCGGTGCTCAGCCAGCACCGGCTGTTGATATCGAATCAAAAGATCAAGCTCCAGCTCGAGGTAAGCGCAATCCGAGTGCGCGCGGACGAAGGCAAGCTGCGGCTCGTGCTCGAGAACCTGATCTCGAACGCGATCAAGTTCCTGCCGAACGGCGGCACGATTTACGTGGGCGCGGAGCTGAAGGGCACGGAGCTCGTGCTCGAGGTCGCGGACACCGGTCCCGGAATCATGCCGGAGGATCGGCCGCGGATCTTCGAGGCGTTCTACCAGGGGCGGCGGCTGCAGGGCGGTCCGATCGGCGGAACCGGCATCGGGCTCTCGGTGGTCGCCGAGTGCGTGCAGGCGCACGGCGGCACGGTGGAGCTGATCGACAGCGACTGGCCGGGCGCGCATTTCCAGGTCCGTCTGCCGCTGCGCCGCGCCACCGATCGTCCGCAGCTCGTCGTGAACGCGTGAGAGGAGCGTCGAGAGTGACGGGGGATCGGCGCAAGCGCGCGAGCGGTGAAAAAGGAGTCAGACACCTGAAGGTGTCAGACACTTTTTTCGCGGCGCTCGTCGCGGCCGGCGCGGCTGCGATGCTCGGCGGCTGCACGGCTGGCGGGCTGTTCGTGCGCGACGAGCCGGGCACGACGGACGCCGAGCAGTCGGAAGACGTGTTTCTGGACGGCGAAGGGCTCTCGGTGTATCTCGAGGTCATGCGTCAGCTCGTGGAGGGTGATCCGGTCACGCAGGCCGAGACCTTCCTCGAGGTCGCGGAAGCTGCGGCCGCCGCGCCGACGACGACGAACCGCTTGAAGCTCGCGCTCGCGCTCGCAACGCCCGACCATCCTTCGAGCGATCCGGCCGAAGCCCGACGCATGCTGAGCGAGCTGCTCGCCTCCGGCGCCGCGCTGCTGCCGGAGGAGCGGATGCTCGTCGCGATTCATTTGAAGGAGGTCGAGGAGCGGCTGATTCTCGACGCCGAGGCGGAGCAGCTGCGCGTGGCCGCGGCCGAGGCACGGGAGGCGGAGGACGTCGAGAACGGGCGGCGGCTCGAGGCCGCGCTCGAGGAGAACGAGAGGCTGCGGAAACAACTGCAAGAGGCGCAACAGAAGCTCGATGCGATCACGAACATCGAGCGATCGATCAGGGAACGCGAAAATGGTACAGATTCACAGTAGAGTTTTGCGGCAGGATTCAGATGCCCCTCGGGGGCGCATTTTGCTCGTCGACGACGATCCGGGGCTGCTTCGGCTCCTGAGCATTCGGCTGCGCGCCGAAGGCTACGACGTCGAAGCCGTCGAGAGCGCGAGCGCCGCGCTCGGCGTGCTGCCCCGCTACCGGCCGGACCTCGTCATCACCGATCTCCGGATGGAGAACATGGACGGTATCGGGCTGCTGAAGGAGATCCAGCGGCAGTGGCCCGGGCTCTGCGTGCTCCTGCTGACCGCTCACGGGACGATTCCCGACGCGGTCGAGGCCACGCAGAGCGGCGCATTCGGCTTTCTCACGAAGCCCGTCGACAAGCAGCAGCTTCTCGATGCCGTGGAGCGCGCGATGAAGATCTCGGGCCTACCGCGGACCGAGGACGAGTGGAACGTCGAGATCATCACGCGCAGCCCCGTCATGCAGGAATGCTTGCAGCAGGCGCGGATGGTGGCCGCGAGCGATGCGCGCGTGCTGATCACCGGCGAGTCCGGGACCGGCAAGGAGCTGATGGCGCGGGCGATCCACCGCGCGAGCGACCGCAAGGACAAGCCCTTCGTCGCGATCAACTGCAGCGCGATGGCCGAGAATCTGCTCGAATCCGAGCTGTTCGGCCACGAGAAGGGCGCGTTCACCGGCGCAACGCGCAGCCACAAGGGTCTGTTTCAGGCCGCACACGGCGGCACGCTGCTGCTCGACGAGATCGGCGACATGCCGATGCGGCTGCAGGTCAAGCTCCTCCGCGTCCTCCAGGAGCAGCAGGTGCGGCCGGTCGGCAGCACCGAGCCCGTGCCGATCGACACGCGCGTGATCTCGGCCACGCATCAAGATCTGAACGACCTGATGATCAAAGGCGCGTTTCGCGAGGATCTCTACTACCGGCTGAACGTCGTGAACATTCAGCTGCCGCCGCTTCGGCAGCGGCGCGAGGACGTGCCGCTGCTGGTAGACTACTTCCTCGAGCAGATCGCCGCCGAGTCGGGGCGGGAGCGGAAGGTCTACGCACCCGAGGCGGTGGAGCTCCTCGTCGCGAGCCAGTGGCCCGGCAACGTGCGTCAGCTCTACAACGTCGTCCGCCAGAACGTTGCGCTGTCGCCGTCCCGCGTGATCACGGCCGATCAGGTGCGAAGCGCCCTCGGCGAGCAGGCGAACTCCTTGCCTTCGTTCTCGGAAGCGCGCGACGAGTTCACGCGAAATTATCTATCGCAGCTGCTGCAAATCACCGGTGGGAACGTGAGCCAGGCGGCGCGGCTCGCGAAGCGCAACCGCACGGACTTCTACAAGCTGCTCGCCAGGCACCAGCTGAATCCGGAGCAGTTCAAGGAAGGACGCTAACGAGGCGGTCCGAACGTCGTTTTCGCGCCCCGGCGCAAGGCCGCTCGGCCTGCCGGGGCATGGCCGCCGCGCCGCGCGCGGTCAGCCCGCGTGTTCGGTCAAAACGTCCGACCGAATTTCGTACTTTTGCAGCAGGTCGTACAGCGTGGGCCGCGTGATGCCGAGAAGATCGGCGGCGCGGGAGATGTTGCCTCCGGTACGGATCAGCGCGTGGCGGATCGCCTTGCTCTCGGCGTGCTGGCGGACGACGCGTAGATTCAAGCTCGGCGCCTCGGCGCTCGACAATCCCATGTCCTCGGCCGTGACGTACTTGCCGTCCGCCATGATCACGGCGGCCTTGATCCGGTTCTCCATCTCGCGAACGTTGCCCGGCCACGGATGCGAGTCGATCGCGTCTTGCGCCTCGTCGGTGAAGCCCTTGATGCTCTTGCCCTGCTCCTTCGCGAACCGGGCGAGCAGGTGCCGCGCGAGCAAGATACGGCCCCCGTCGCGTTCCCTGAGCGGCGGTATCGAGATCGTGATCTCGCTGATGCGGTAATACAGGTCGTCGCGGAAACGGCCGGCCGCCATCTCGTCGGTCAGCTTCTTGTTCGTGGCGCAGACGACGCGGACATCGACCGGGATCTCCGCGCGGCCGCCGATCCGCTCCACGACGCGCTCCTGGAGAAAGCGCAGGAGCTTCGCCTGGAGTGCAAGCGGCATGTCGCCGATCTCGTCGAGAAAGAGCGTGCCGCCGTCCGCGACCTCGATCTTGCCGGGCGTCTGCCGCACGGCGCCCGTGAAGGCGCCCTTCTCGAATCCGAAGAGCTCGGACTCGAGCAACGTATCCGGGATTGCCGCGCAGTTGATCGCGACGAAGGGCTTCTTCGCGCGCGTGCTGAGCGCATGGATCGCGCGCGCGAGCAACTCCTTGCCCGTGCCGCTCTCGCCGAGCAACAGGGTCGTGGCGCTGGTCGGCGCGACCTTCTCGATCATCCGGCAGACCTTGAGCATGTTCTCGCTCGCCGCGATCACGCCGTTCAGAGCCGAGGCGGCGTGCCCGTCCGCGAGACGCCGGTTCTCCGCCTCGAGGTCGTAGATGTGGTACGCGCGCTTGACGATGAGCTGCAGGGTGTCGACGTCGACGGGCTTTTGATAGAAGTCGTAAGCGCCGAGCCCGACCGCCTTGACCGCGTTCTGCTGATCGCCGTGGCCGGTGACGACGACGACCTTCGTGAACGGCGCGAGCGTCAGAATCTCCTTCAACGTCGCGAACCCCTCGCCGACGCCGGCGGCATCCGGCGGCAAGCCGAGGTCCTGGAGCACGACGCCCGGCTCGTGCCGGCGCAGCTCAGCGACCGCCGAGGCACGATCCACCGCGGCGATCACGTCGTAGTCCTCGAAGCACCAGCGGAGCTGGCTCTGAATCCCCGGATCGTCCTCGACGATCAGAAGCTTGCGCGGGGCTGCGGTCATGGCGCCGAATGCTGCCATCACTTCGCCGAAAGGGGTAGCCCGCGCGTCACAAATCCTCCGAATCGAAGCGTCCGGCACCCAATGCACGGAGTGCACCCGGCCGGCACCGAATGCACCGGACGCTGCATGGAAACGTTGCCCGGCACCCCATGCACGATGTGCGCGTAAGGCACCGGCTGCACCGCTAGTCGGTGGGCTCGCCGGCGTAGAACTCGGCGATGCGGTCGGCGACGTAGTCGATCTGGGCGGCCGAGAGCTCCGGGTAGACCGGGAGCGCGAGAGTCTCCTCGGCCGCTTTCGAGGCGACCGGGCAGGCGGTGTGCGGGGTGCCGAGGTAGGCGAAGCACTGCTGGCGGTGCAGCGGGACCGGGTAATAGATCTCGGTGCCGATGCCCTGCTCCGCCAGATACGCGCGCAGCTCGTCCCGCCGCGACGCGCGGATCACGTATTGATTGAAGATGTGTCGCCGGCCCGCGACGACGCGCGGCGTTTCCACCGCGCCGGCCGCGGCCGCAAGCAGCTGCGTGTAGCGCTCGGCGTTCGCCTGGCGCGCTCGCGTCCACGCGTCGAGGTGCGCGAGCTTTACGAGAAGCACCGCCGCCTGGAGCTCGTCCAAACGGAAATTCCCGCCGATCACGGCGTGGTAGTACTTCGGCTCCCCGCCATGGACGCGCAGCACCTCGAGCTTCCGCGCGAGCTCCGCGTCGTTCGTCACGCACATGCCCGCATCGCCGAACGCGCCGAGATTCTTCGTCGGGAAGAACGAGAAGCAGCCGATGTCGCCGAGGCTGCCTGCGCGCCGTCCGTCCGGGAGCTCGGCGCCGATCGCCTGCGCCGCATCCTCGACGACCGCGAGGCCGTAACGCCGCGCGATCTCGATCAGCGCGTCCATCTCCGCCATCTGTCCGTAGAGATGCACGGGCACGATCGCCTTGACCGTTCCGCCCGTCCGCCGATGGACCACGCGGTCGCCGTGCCGCGCGCACTCGCTCGAAAGAAATTCCTCGACGGCGGCGGGGGAAAGGTTGAAGCTCTCGGCGTCGATGTCGCAAAAGACCGGTCTCGCGCCGAGCCGCGCAATGACCCCGGCCGTTGCGAAGAACGTGTAAGGCGTCGTGACGACCTCGTCGCCGGCTTCGATCCCGAGGGCCATCAACGCGACGAGCAGCGCGTCCGTGCCCGACGAGACGCCGATCCCGTAGCGCGCATGCGAATACTCCGCGACCCGGCGTTCGAGCTCCGCAACCTTCGGGCCGAGAACGAAACGCTGCGTGTCGCAGACTTCGCGGATCGCGCGCTCGACGTCGGTGCGAATCGGCAGGTATTGCGCGCGGAGATCGAGCAGCGGAACGTCGAGACGAGGCTTGGGATCGGATCCGAAGCTGCGGCGCGACATGTTTCTCTGCGTCGATCGGGCGAGGAAATCAGAGGCCGCCGACGACCGCACGCTCGATTCGCTGCGCGTGGCGTGATCCTTGCCTCCGAGGCATCGAGATCGCGCGTTCGTGGCGCTTCGCGATCGCGGTTGCGACGTTCACGGCTTCGATCGAGTGTGCGAACGAAAAGAGGGCGACGCTGCCATCACTGATGCCCGGAAACCTCCGCCGACACGCGGGACTACCCATGGCTTCCGACAGGCCCCAGCCCGGCAGCGCGCCCCCAAGAGGAAAAGGTGGGCCGTCCTAACGGTGTGGCAGGAGGATACCCGGCCCCGGCCCGTCCGCCAAGGCCGTCGAAGCAAGTCTTTTATTAACAGAGAGTTAACGTTCAGGCGGCTGAAATCGGCCGGAACTTCGCGCGGTAAGCCCCAAAATGTTGTATTTGTGCAACACTTTGGGCGCGGGGGGCGCCCGTCAATCCAGCGTGAAGCGGACGCGAACCCGGAGCCGCCGTTCGTAACGCCGTCCGTCGAGCTCGAACGGCTCGTAGCGCTGCCCCGCGATCATCTCGATCGCCGCCTCATTGAAGCGTTCGCCGGGCGTGCTTTCGACCACGGTGATGTCGCGGGCCCGACCCTCGGTATCGACGACGAAATCGACGTCGACCCACCCCTCGAGCTCGGTGCGCAGCGCCTGCGGGGGATAAACGGCGGGGGGGGACTCGAGCAGGCGCAGCGTGCCGGCCGGAGCCGGCGTCGCGAGAAATTCCGCCTGCAGGCGCTCGGCGCCGATCGTCTCCGCGAGCGCGGCGTCGACCTCGCCGAGCGCCGCGATCCACTCGTCGGCCTCGGTCCACTCGCCCGCCTCGATCGCCCCGCGCGCCCGCGACGCCACCGCATCGCGGAACCTTTGGCGAACGTCCTCGAGACCGGGCAGCGCGGCATTCTGCTCGGCCAGCGCGTCGAGGTAGCCGCGGGCACTGTCCTCGGGCGGTGCGATCAGCCGGCCGTCGGCCAGCGCCGATCGCGCGCTCGCGAGCAGCTCGGCCTGCCGAGCGACCGAGCGGTTACGGAGCGCCGCCTGGAGCTCGGCGTCGAGGACCGCCAACGCGTCGCGGTCGGCGCCGAGGCGGGATGCTTGCTCTGCCTGCGCCTGCGCGGCCTCGAGGTCGCCGCGGCCGAGCGCGAGGCGCGCCGAGGCCACGACGGCCCCGGCCAGATCCTCTTGCAGCTCGAGCACGAGCGAATCGTTGGGGCTCATCGCGGCTGCGCGCTCGAGATACGCCCGAGCGCTATCCCCTTCCGGGAGCAGGAGCTGCCCGCGCGCGAGGCGCGCCGAGGCGAGCGTCAGCAGGCTTTGGAGCTCCGGGGAGCGGGTCGCGGCGACGCCCGGCTGCGCGGCCGGGGCCGCGTCCGACACGTCGTCGAGCGCCCCGGTCTCGACCCGGGCGGTAGCATCCGCGCTACTCGCGTTCGCCGTCGCGGCCGCCTCGACCGCCGGAGCCGCCGCGGCGACGCGCGTCTCGACCGTCCCGGTGGGCGCCGCCTCGGTCGGCCCGGCCGAGCCCTCGGTGGCCCCGCCCGCCGCCGCGGTCGTTCCGTCGCCCGCCGTCCGGGACGCCCCGACGCCTGTCGCGGCGGCCGTCTCGGCCGCTCCGGTCTCCGCCGCCGAGGTTCCGGCTTCCGTCGACGCAGCCGTCCGGGCCGTGCCGGTCCCGTCCGTCGCCGCGCCGGCAACGGCGCCGCTCGATCCGCCGCCGGGCCCGACCTGGTCCGCGCGCCCGACCTCGACCGCGCCCCGGTCGCCGATCTCGCCTTCCGGGAGTGCGCCGCGGAGCGCCGCTGCCGACGTCGTTTCGGGCGCGCCCACAGTGCCGGCCCGCCCGCCGAGATTCGGCAGCCGCCATCCGGCGAGCTCGCCGACGACGACCGCGCCGAGCAGCAACGACGCGAGCGCGGTCGCAAGGAGCCATACCGGCCAAATCGTCCTTGCGCCGCGCGCGCTGCGCCGCGGCGCTTCCTCGAGGGGCAGCGCAGGACGGCGAGGCGCCATCGTGTCGCGAAGCTGCAAGTAGCGGCTGACTGCGGACTCGAGCAGCAGCCGGGTGATCCCGTGGGCCGCGGGCTTGATCAGCAAGCGGTGAATCTTGCGGTCGGACAGAAGCCCCATCAGCGACTGCGCATCGTCCCGCTTCGCCGCGACGATCACGACCAGCGGCGCCATCGCTTCGAGCTCGGCCAGCGCGTCCGCAAGGGACCCCGCGACGGCGTCGTTGTCCAGCAGGACGATGCGGGTGCGTCCCTCGTCGACCGCCTTCGTGAGCTCACGCCAACCGGGGACCGGATAGATCGGATACTGCTCGCCGCCCGCCTGCTGGACGGCCTGGAGGAGCTCCGCGTCGGCGGAGAGAACGTAGATGCTCGCGCCGTCCGCCGCGAGCAGGTCTTTGAGCGGCGTCGGCGGAAGAGTGCTGTCGAGGGACGCGAGGGATCCGGGAATCAGATCGGCGCGGCGCGACGACCCGGTGCTGCCGGCATCCGCCGACGCCCCTTCGGCGCGGGAGTCTTGGTGGTCCGCGGCCATGACCTCGCTCGTGTTCTTCGGACCGGTCTTCGCGCGCGAGCCTTCGCGCTGCGCCTTCCTTGTTGCTGTAGGGCCCGTGCGGCCTCGGCGACACACTTCCATCGTCTCACACTTGGTTGCAGGCTAAAAGCCCGCGCCTTCGGGCGCCTTGCCGAGCGCGCGAAGAGCCGCCGCGTGCTCTTCCGGCGCGTTCGCGCTCCGAAGCTTCGCCGGGTCCGCGGGCTCGACGAGGGCCACGACGCGGCTCTCGAGAACCCGGCGCGGCGACGCGCGCCCGCCGCGCATCTCGGCCGCCAGCGGCTCCCGAGCGGACGGCTCCCAGATCGTGCAGAGCGGCTCGATCGACCCGTCCTCGTGGACGAAAGCGGTCGCCGCAGCTTCCGGATCGCGCGCCGCGACGAGCTCGCGAAGGAAGCGCTCGTCCGCGAGCGGCAGATCGACCGCGAGCACGAGCCACGCCGCGTCCGGATGCCGCCGCCACGCCGCGAGCAGGCCGCCCGCGGGCCCGCGCCCCTCCTCGTCGTCGACGATCAGCGGCAGATCGGCATACGGCGCCGTGGCTGCCCGGCGCGCAGTGGTCGAGACGTAAGCCCGCCCGCAGACTCGGCCGAGCAAACGCCACGCGTGGACAGCCTGCGGCTCCGCGTGGTAAACCAGCGCGCCTTTGTCGCGTCCCATCCGCCGACTCTCGCCGCCGGCGAGGACGAGGCCGAAGAGAGGCGGAATCATCGCAGACGTCCTCGGCCGACGCAGCGGCAGCGACCGGCGTGTTCGCCTCCCGGCGCGCGCCTCTCGACGGCACATCTAATATGTATGGAACAATACGCTGCCCGGCGCGGTCGTCCAACGAACACCGCCGCACGCCGAGGACGCCTCGCGCGCGTCGCGCGGCCGCCGCCAAGACGGGCGAAGCCGCATGGCCGGCCAAACGTCGCTCTTGAATGAATGGATTCTCGATGATCGACCGCGTACGTACCCGCTTCGCCCCGAGTCCCACCGGGTTTCTTCACATCGGCAGCGTGAGAACAGCGCTCTACGCGTGGCTCTACGCGCGCCGTCACGGCGGGGACTTCATCCTGCGCATCGAGGACACGGATCGCGAGCGCTCGACGCAGGCCGCGGTCGACGCGATTCTCGAAGGGCTCGCGTGGCTCGGTCTCGACGCCGACGAGGGGCCGATCTATCAGACGCAGCGCTTCGATCGCTACCGCGAGGTCGTCGGCCGCCTGCTCGACGTGGGCCAGGCTTATCGCTGCTACTGCACCCGCGAGGAAATCGACGCGATGCGCGCGGAAGCGCAGGCGCGCGGCGAAAAGCCCCGCTACGACGGGCGCTGCCGAGCCGGCGACCGCGTTCGCCCGGACGTCGCGCCCACCGTGCGCTTCAAGAATCCCCTCGACGGCGAGGTCGTGCTCGACGATCTCGTGAAGGGGCGGATCGTCTTCGACAACGCCGAGCTCGACGACCTCGTGATCGCGCGCTCCGACGGCACGCCGACCTACAACTTCACGGTCGTCGTCGACGACATCGACATGCGGATCACGCACGTGATCCGCGGCGACGACCACGTCAACAACACGCCGCGGCAGATCAACATCTTTCGCGCGCTCGGCGCGGAGCCGCCGGCGTACGCGCACTTGCCGATGATCCACGGCCCCGACGGCGCGAAGCTCTCGAAGCGCCACGGCGCCGTCAACGTGCTCGAGTACCGCGAGATGGGTTTTCTGCCGGAGGCGATGCTGAACTATCTGGCCCGCCTCGGGTGGTCGCACGGCGATCAGGAAATCTTTTCCGTCGACGAGCTGACTCGGCTGTTCGACCTCGACAGAGTGAGCCGCTCGGCGGCGAGCTTCGATCCGGCGAAGCTCTTGTGGGTGAACCAGCAGCACATTCAGCGGGCTCCGGTCGAGCGGCTCGGCCCGTTGCTCGCGGAGCACTTGCGGCGGCAGGGGCTCGATCCGGCGAACGGCCCGCCGCTCGAGCTGACCGTCGAGGCGCTGCGCGAGCGCAGCCAGACGATGGTCGACATGGCCGAGCGCGCGCACTGCTATTACGAGGAGTACGAGGAGCTCGACGCGAAGGCCGCGCAAGCGCATTTGAAGCCGGCTGCGCGCGAGGTGCTCGTGGCGCTGCGGGAGGCGTTGGACGGTGTGCCGGAGTGGTCGGACCGCGCGACCGAGGACGCCGTCAAGGCCGTGGCGGAGCGGCTCGGGCTGAAGCTCGGCAAGGTCGCGCAGCCGCTCCGCGTCGCGATCACGGGGCAGGCCGCGTCGCCGGGCATCGGCGTCACGCTCGTCCTGGTGGGCCGTGAGCGGGCGTTGAAGCGGATCGACCGGGGGATCGCATATATCGACGGGCACGCGGCGACGGAGCGGTAGCGGAGCCGCGCGACGTCACGCAGGCACTCGTACATCTCTGGCGTCCCCAGGGGGATTCGAACCCCCGTTGCTGCCGTGAAAGGGCAGTGTCCTAGGCCTCTAGACGATGGGGACGTGTGGCGCGGCTATCGATGCGGGGGTACACGCCCCCTGGATCAGACGCGGAAGTCTAGGGAGCAGGCACCAGGGGGTCAAGCTGCCGAGGGAGGCGCCCGATCGCCGAGGCTTCCCGCAAGCCACGGTTCACAAAGCTGATTTTTCCGAGAACCCGGTCGCTTCTTGCGCGCACTGGTGCGATTTTCCAGCTCGCCGGCACGGCCTGCTCGAGCACGTTGCGGCGCATACGCGGTCTCTGCGGAGCCGTGACCGAGAGAGCAGCGCGTCGCTGACGCTGCAACAGGCAGCTGATGCTATTCACGGCATATGCTAGATTCTACATATGCCCGGCACCATCCTGATCGAGGACCGCACGCTTCTTATGGACAGCGGCGCAATCGTGCAGATCAGGATCTGGCAGTTGCCGGAGGAAACGAAAGAATGGCCCCACGGCCTCAGGTACTCCCTCTACTACGGGAGGGCCGGTGAACGGATCGTTGGATACGACAATGAGGCCGGGAATGAAGATCGCCGTCATTATCGCGGGCGGGAAAGAGCCTATCGATTCACGACCTACCGAAGTTGTCTTGCTGATTTTTGGCAGGACGTGAGGAAGGAGATCGAACGTGAAGGAAGTCGAGCTGCACGTCGAAACGCTGGATCGGTTGGTCGACGACACAATGGCGATGGCCGAAAGGATGGATCGCGGAGAACGTGAGCGGCAGGCGGCCCGAATCGCGTTCGAGAGCATGGAAACGTTCTTGAGGATTCTCACGCCCAACCGCTGGAGGCTGCTGCGCGCGCTGCGCGGATGCGGACCGTCGTCCATCCGGGCACTGGCGCGGACTCTCGGCCGGGACTACCGCGGTGTCCACGCCGACGTTATGGCACTCGTCGGTGCGGGTTTGGTCGACCGCGACGACCGGGGTGTGATTTCCGTTCCCTGGTCTCGAGTCACTGCAGAGCTGGCGCTGGATGTGTCCGCTTCCGCGTAACGCTATGATGCCTGCGCTCCCCTCTCGGCTTCAGAGCTTATGCTCCTGTGGGCGGAGGGATGGTGGAGCCAGCCGGGATCGAACCGGCGACCTCTACAATGCCATTGTAGCGCTCTCCCAGCTGAGCTATGGCCCCGTGCACCGCCGCGAGGCGAAGAAGTCTAGGGAGAGCAGAAGCGCGGGTCAACCAGGGGAGTCGCGGGTACCTCGCGATGCCCCCGGCTCGTAAGAGTCCGCCCGCTTTGATGGCGTTTACGACATCCTCTCAAGTTTCAATGTCATTCCGCTCGAAGATCGGTCGGCGCCTTCGGGAGCGCGACGGCACTACCTGTGTTCATCGGACCGATATACGACGTTGCAATCACCAGATTGTCATACCACTTGTCGTTTCGCTGGGACGACGACTGCCCTCCGTTCTCGAGTTGAATTTGATCGATCTTGAGTGACTCGACGTCTCGGAACCGAATGTTCGGCCAGTCCGCGATGAGCTCTCCGTCTTGCCAAACGGCAACGCGACCGTCTCTGCTCCCCGGAGTGTTCAACTTCACCATCACCTCGTAGCAGATCCATTCGCCGCGAGCCGGAACGACGTTCGGCCTGGGAACGAAGTTCTCTCCGAAGGATTGAGATCCGTTGCTCGTTGTTCCGTCCGGATACCAATGCTCCCCGTACACATCATCCTGCTCGGGATGGTAAACGTAAGCGTGTGTGTAGCCTGGCTCCTGTTCTGAGAATATCGTAGAGTTTTCAATATTCACCAAAAAGAAATCGGTACCATCCGGTCTACTACCGGGCCCCGAGTAGTTGCCCGTTATGCGCAATCCGTTGTGGGCAAAGCTGATTCCCTGATAGTCCTCCTGAAAGCGTGCGTATACCCGCATGAACAGCACATCGGAGGGACTAATGTTCCTTACGAGAGCATTCGAGACTTCGCCGCCGCTCGCCGGCATTCTGATTCTCAAGGCCTTCGAACCGCCGAAATGGACGGATTCGTCGAGAGCGAAGTTCGACTGCTGATAGTATCCGTAGTAGTCGCCCTCGCTTACGAATTGGTTTGGCGAGTCATATTCGAATCCATCGGCGAACAAGACCTCATCGTCCGAAGTGATGCCGGCGTCGTTCGGGTAGGACGCAGCAATGCCGGCATTCCCCTCCGGGAGCGGAGGCAGACTCTGTGAATAAGCCGCCATGCTAAAGAGGGAACCCACGATAAACGTGATCCCCGCCGCATGAACTCGACACGTCATCATATATCTACCCTCTTCCTTCGCCTTTGTAGCACTCTTTGGAATCCGCTGCCGACGCAGCTGGATTTTCGGTCCAGTGATTCAGAGCCGTACCCTTCGAGCAATCGCGGGATCACTTCGTCTGCCCTTCAATTTGTGAGTATCGGGCATCGAAGGCACTTACGGCCCCCCCATGCTCGTGAGTTGTGACGCATTTCGCGTAGCGATGCAATTTGTCGCTAATCGAGGACGGCCAGGAAGCCGAAAAGGTCAAGATCCGAGCAATGAAAAGACTCCGAAGGACCGGCGGCGGATGCGGGTCAAAGGCCGAACACTGCCAACCTCCACAAGAAGATAAGTCGGAAATCTCTGCGGAAGGATAAGCGGAGCAACGAGTCGATCCGCCTCCCACCCGCGGCATCCGTATCGCGCACTCGTCGAAGTAGTACCGCCGGATTCGCAAACACAAAATCCGACCCTCGTCACGCCCTCGCATCGACAAACATGATCAAATCCGCATCTCGATTAAAGACGTTCCAGCAAGTTGGGGGAGCGATCTCAGCGTCACCGCTGTGCCCGTCGGGCATCGTCTTGCCACGCGTGTACGGCGCGAGCTCGTTGCGGGATCGTGCTACCCGGCTGCACGTCATAGCTGGTTGCCAATCGTCGTAGATGCACGCGAGTCGCGTTCCCTCATGGTATCGTTGCGCGGAAACTCGGCTGGTACTCCGAGGTACTCAAATAAGGATCAACATCGATGGCCATCACCGAGTCGGTATCTCTCGGCCGCAACGTAAAAATATTTCACCCGTCCCTTGTCAACCTCTACGGCTGCACGATTGGAGAAGACTCGAAAATCGGCGCATTCGTGGAGATACAGAAGAACGCGTTCGTCGGGGCACGCTGCAAGATCTCTTCGCATACGTTCATTTGCGAAGGCGTCCGCATCGCAGATGAGGTCTTCATCGGCCACGGCGTCATGTTCACAAACGATATCTACCCACGGGCCACGAACGAGGACGGCTCCGCGCAGACGGAAGCCGACTGGAATGTCGTAGAGACACGCGTCGAGCGACGTGCGTCGATCGGATCGAACGCAACGATCCTTGCCGGCATCACGATAGGTGAAGGAGCGCTCGTCGGAGCAGGCGCTGTGGTCACTCGCGATGTCCCGCCATACGCCATCGTCGCCGGCGTCCCGGCACGCGTGATCGGCGATACTCGTCATAGCCAAAACGAACGGAAGAGAACATGATCAACATCGGTGTTATCGGTTATGGGTATTGGGGCCCGAATTTGGTTCGAAACTTCGCTGAAGTGGACGGCGCAAACGTTGCAGCAGTGGCAGACCTCGATACCCGAAAGCTAGAGTTGGTCAACAAGCGATACCCCACTGCCGTCACGACGACGCGCTTTCAGGATCTGCTCGAGGACACGTCCATCGACGCAATAGCCGTAGCCACACCGGTGCATACGCACTTCGAGCTGGGCATGGCAGCTCTCAAGGCGGGCAAGCACCTGTGGCTGGAAAAGCCTATGGCGGAAACCTCGTTTCAGGCCAACAAGCTCGTTGAAGAAGCCGCGAAGCGAAAGCGCGTGCTGCTCGTGGATCACACGTTCATTTATACCGGCGCAATTCGCAAGATGGGCGAGATCGTGCGCAGTGACGAGCTGGGGAAGATCTTTTACTACGACTCGATCCGCATCAACCTTGGCCTCTTCCAACGGGATGTAAACGTCATCTCGGACCTCGCGGTACACGATTTCGCAATCCTCGACTATCTGCTGCACGAGCACCCGATCGCCGTTTCCGCAAGCGGCGGCAACCATTTTCCAGGCACCCCGGAGAATCTCGCCTACATCTCGCTGTTTTATGAGAGCGGCACTATCGCTCACTGCAATGTAAGCTGGCTGGCGCCGGTGAAGGTCCGCCAAATCTTGCTGGGCGGCAGCGAAAAGATGATCGTGTACAACGATCTAGAGCCGAGCGAGAAGATCCGCGTTTACGATTCCGGCGTCAACTTCACCGACGACCCGGAACGTATTCACGAGATGCGTGTGGGATACCGCACGGGAGACATGTGGGCGCCCAAGCTGCCCACTACGGAAGCTCTCCGCGTCGAAGGCGAACACTTCATAGAATGCATCCGGAACGATACGACACCCGAGACTGACGGTGAGCTCGGCCTGCGGGTCGTCGAAATCATCGAGGCGGCTACCAGCTCTATGCGGGGTCGCGGTGAGACCGTGTACATCCAGAAGAGGAAGGCATCGTGATCCCATTCCTGGACCTCAAAGCCCAATACGCCAGCATCAAATCGGAGGTCGACGCAGCAATTCAGGGCGTGCTGGACACGGCCGGCTACATCTTGGGTCCGGAAGTAGCGAAGTTCGAGGAGGAATTCGCGACTTACTGCGGAGCTCAGTTCGGAATCGGCGTGAATTCCGGGACGAGCGCTCTGCACCTCTCGTTGCTCGCTGCGGGAATCGGACCCGGCGACGAGGTCATTACGGTGCCTTTCACATTCGTGGCTACCGTAGCTGCCATCGAGTATGCGGGCGCCCGACCTGTCTTCGTCGACATCGATCCAGACACCTACAACATGGATCCGGCTCGCCTCGAAGCCGCCATAACACCACGGACGCGAGCCGTGATTCCCGTGCACCTGCATGGCCTGATGGCAGAAATGGATCCGATTCTGGCGGTGGCCCGCGAGCACGGCCTAGTCGTCATCGAGGACGCTTGTCAGGCACACGGCGCGGAATATCGGGGTAGGCGTGCAGGAAGCTTCGGCGACCTGGCCGCCTTCAGCTTCTACCCCGGGAAGAATCTAGGCGCGTACGGCGAAGGTGGTATGGTGGTGACCAACGATCCGGAGCTGGCCAAGCGAGTGCGAATGCTCCGGGACTGGGGTGCGGAAAAGAAATACCACCATGTGTTGAAAGGTTACAACTACCGCCTCGAGGGGATCCAGGGCGCAGTATTGCGAGTGAAGCTGCGGCATCTCGAAGCGTGGACCGAAGGGCGGCGTAGGGCTGCGGCACATTACGATCGCTTGCTGGACGGGACAGGGGTCGTCGTTCCGCAAGCGAAGCCATACCAGCGGCACGTCTACCACGTGTACGCAATCCGTTCGCCGAATAGGGAAGCCTGGCAGGCGGCGATGAATGCGAAAGGCATTCAGACCGGTATTCACTACCCGTTCCCGGTGCACCTGCTCGACGCGTACTCGAATCTCGGTTATAGGGCCGGCGACTTTCCGCACTCGGAGCGTGCGGCCGACGAGGTGCTCTCCCTTCCGATGTTTCCGGAGCTCACGTCCGAACAGTGCGAAATAGTCGCCGGGGTTGTAGCGGAGCTCGCTGCTGCCGACTTCGCAGCGGCATCATAAACGTCGCGAGGTGCCACCGCGGTCTTAACGTTCGCGAGCATCAGCGCCGGCTTTACCCTCCGACGATTGCGCCCTGGAGCCGCATCGTCACGGCGAAATTTGCGACACAGTTCACGGAGATGGGCTGCGCGCAGGCGCTATCCCATGCTCGCAGAGGCAGCAATCACTGTCGCCAAAGTTCTACATATGGACATATCGCGCATCTCCTCGCCTAATAGTGCTTGGTGCTCGGTTTACTGATACGAGCGTTGCGTCGCCCGCGGCGCTGCCGGCTTGGGCCACAAGTCGTTAATCCGAAGCGGCGCGCACTGTGCTCGTTCCGATGTGACGCCTAACATAATCGGCAACGACCAAGTAGAGGTGGACTGGATCGTCGGTCTTCTTCAGAAGATACCGTATGACATCAAACACCTGACCGGAGAGAGCGATCTATGAATCGTGCGATTTACGTAAGCAGCCTGGCGGCTGCGAGTTGGTTGGGATTTGCTGCCCCTTCATGGAGCGATACGATCACGGCCGGCAGCTGCTCGCAGTCCGACGTCCAGGCCGCTATCGATAGCTCGGCGGATGGCGACGATGTCATCGTGCCGAATGGGAGTTGCACCTGGACTTCCAACGTGTCTATCCGTGGCAAAGGAATACATCTGCACAGCGCGTCCGTGGGCGGCGTTACGATTACGCACAGCGCCGGAAGTCGAGATCTCCTCATCGTGCTTGCCGACCAAAGTCATAACGTGGAGATCAGCGGATTTCGTTTCCTACCGGGCTCAGTTTCGAATCCCGCCCATTACATATTGGTCGAGGGAATCGGCAAACCCGTTCTGGTTCACGATCTTTACATGCGTATTGAAGACTTCGGTGTGTCCTGCATTCGGTGGGGCGCGCGTGGAGGCGTGATATGGAACAACGTGTTCGAGTCACGCGATCGCGGAGGAGCCGGCAGCGGATGTCTGCCCATCAAGGCGGAAAGCAACGAGTTCGACGTTTCGTGGACAACGCCTTCGACTTTCGGCACCGATGATGTGGGCGGTGACCAGAACGTCTACATCGAGGACAACACCTTTCGAGCGATCATCTATCAAGCAATCGATCCCGACGGAAATGCGCGCGTTGTAATCCGCCATAACACGTTCGACAACTCGGCCATGGCCTCGCATGGGGCGGACACGGGCCCGGATGGCATGCGGCATGCGGAGGTCTACGACAACAGGTTTATCTTCACCGCGAGCGGATCGGAGTATGACTTTCCGCTGGCGCTGAACAATTTCATGTACATTCGAGGCGGCTCGTGGGTAATTACCGACAACGAGATTGACGACATCCGTTCCCAGCTCTGGGGCGACAAGGACGAGATCATGGTGACCGTTCAGAATCTGCGCCGCCGATCAGGTCCTTATCCGTGCTGGACGACGTACCCGGTTCCGAGGCAGTTTGGCCAAGGCTACGACACCGCCCCGACCCTCGAACCGGCGTACATCTGGAATAACACCGGTGACGGACAGCTGACACCGCAGCTCTCGGACTACGATCCGGATCAATGCGGAAACAATTTGCACACCGATGACTTCGTCCAGGAAGGACGGGACTATTTCCTCGAAGCGAAGCCGGGGTATCGCAAATACCCCTATCCTCATCCGCTCAGAGATGATAGGCCCGCGCCTAAAGCGCCGAGTGGGCTCCAGGTCAACTGAGTGCTAGCTGAAACGGCTTTTCTCAAGACGGTGAAAGAAGCGTGACTTCATCGGCACCCGATTTCTCGGGTGCCGGCCGGTATTGCGCATCTTTCGCGGATGTCAATCCTACCTCCGAGCGAGAAGATCGGCCGATCCCGAAGTAGAGAATTCCGGTCGCCTCTACCTCGTATCGCTGCCAAAGGTTCCGTCCGTCGAGAACGCATTCGACTCCCGCGCGTCGCCAAGCCGCAAAGTCGGGCGCTGCGAACTCTTTATGCGCCGTGTTGAGCACCACGAGCTGCGCCCCCTCCACACCGCCCGGTTCGAAGCCCGCGGATCGGATCTCCTCATCCGTGTAATACGGATCCTCCAGCGTAATATTTGCACCAACCCTGTTCAAATGATCTCGCATTGAATACGCCGGGCTCAATGTATCGACCTTCACCCCAGGGCGAAACGCGAGGCCCAGCAGGTGAACTCGTTTACCTTTTAGCGGCTTCCACGCTTCGGCAACCCGCTCCAGTTGCCTCGCGGGCTGGTTATCGTTGATCTCGCGTGCCGCCTCCGAGATACGCTGGCTCATCCCCAGCCGCCGTGACGCTTTGGTAAGGAAGTACGGATACACAGGAGTGCAGTGACCTCCGACGCCGATGCCGGGAAGGAGCAGGCTCGATTCGCCGTCGCTATTCGCGGCCTTGCGAATCCGCTCGAAATCGACCCCGGCGAGCTCGCAAAACGCCGCCAACTCGTTTGCGAGAGCGATGTTCACATCTCGATAGAGCATGCCGACGAGCTTGGCCGTCTCAGCCGCTTCGAGGGTCCCAACGTCCTCTACCGGAGCCCCAAGATATTTGGCATATAAGGCGATCGCTGACTGGCGCGAAGCGGCATCGATACCACCCACGACTTTGGGGGTCGATTCCAGCCGGGAAAGCACCAAGTTAGCCTTGACCCGCTCGGGACTGTATGCAACCTGAAAGTCCGCCCCGGCCTTCATGCCGCTGTTTTCCTCGAGCACGGGGACCAGATGGCGGCGTGTACCTCCTACACTGACGGTCGTCTCGTAAACGACGAGAGCACCGCGCCTGAGCCCCCTGCCCACGGCTGCAGATGCTGCCCGCAGAATGTTGAAATCGATGTCACGATCACGGGTCAAATGCGCTGGAACTATCACGACAATCGCATCCGATTGCGCTGCCGCGGCAGTAGTGTCGGTGGTCGCTTGAAGGCGTCCCTGTTGGTGAAGGACCGCCATGAGCCCCGCCAAGCCGGGCTCCTCATAAGGGCAATCCCCTGCGTTGATGCGGCCAACGAGATCGGGTCTTACGTCGCTGACGATGACTGACGCGCCATGCTTGCCGAAAACGCAGGCTAGCGGGAGGCCCATGCGCCCCCCGCCGACAACGGTGATCTTCATACGCCCTCTTTGTGATTCCGTAGTTATTCGAAATGCTATGGAGCGGGAGCGCTCCTGCCCGCCCTCGTCACGCTTCCAGAAGCCGCCCGACAAGGCCTGTGTATACCTTCTTGTGCTCCGTCCATCTGTGGGCGCGTCCGAAGCGTTCTGTCGCCTGCTCCGCCAAGCTCACCCGCATGCAGGGATCCCGGTATAGCGCGAGAATAGCCTCCGCGAGCGAATCGGGATTCTCCGCTTCGAAGAACTTGACCATTCGCTCGTCGAAATAACGCCTAATGGTTCCGGTTCGCGGAACTATACAAGGGATTCCCATGCTGACGTACTCCAACAGCTTCGTCGGAAGCATTATGTCAGTACCCGCCGCTACACGCAGCGGTATCAGCCCAACATCTGCATCTCTTATCATGCGCGGGATATCTTCAACCGGCACGAATCCTTCGCTGAACGTAACGACCTGCTGCAGTCCGTGCTCGTCACGAAGCCGGATCAGGGCATCACGCTCCTCTCCGGCTCCAATGATCCTCATCTCGATCTCCGGGATCCTCCGTGCCACGGCGGCTATCGCGAGAATTGCCACGTCGAGCCCCAAGCGCCGGGCCAACGTGCCGTGGTATACCAGCACGAACTTGGATCCTTTCGGCTTCGTAGCAGTAGATGCTCGAGCCGCAAAGATGCGCTCGTCCGGCAAGTTCATGAGAACGTGAATTTTCGCGCGAGGAATCCCTCGGTCCGAAAGGATATCTCGCAGTCTATCCTCGACCGTCAACACGGCCGTGGCGAATCTGCCCGCGAGCCGCTCCTGCAGTTTCAGCGCGCGTACGAGCCAATGGCGATCTGCAAAGCGAAATTTCTCCACGAACAGCTCGGGCATCAGATCGTGGATGTCGTGAATCACCGGACGACCACTGAGGCGCTGCCACCAGGCGGCGAACACCAGGAAATCCGGCATGTTATTGATGTGCACCAGGTCATAACGAAACGGGTGCCGGAGTAGATGCAGAGACAGACACGCAAAGAAGAGCAAATAGTCGAGTACGTAGATCGCGACCGAGGTACGAGAATCGTTCAGACGGGGCATCTTGATGACCTCGACCCCGGCTATCGTCTCACGGTTCGGTTGCTCGGGCTGGCGGCTGGCGATGAAGACCACTTTGTAACCAAGCTCGACGAGCGCTTCAGCCTCTCGACGTACCCGCGGGTCTCGCCGATAGTTGGTATACGCCGCCATCAGGATTGTCGCCATGAACTTCGCTCCCGGTGCTTCTAACGTCACACAGCGGCCCCAGAGGACGCGACTGCCGTTCGCTTCGTGAAGCTCGAATATTGTCTGGCGTTGTCACGCCAGTAGGCGTTGATCGTTCTCCCATCCGTACCAAGCCCGTTCGTACTTCGCACGTAGTCAATCAGCTTCCAAAACAGCGTGTCATACCCGGGATCACGAGCTCCTCCGAAGACAATCGGGTGCCAAACCACGGAGACGAATCCTCTCTTTCGCTTCAGCCGCGCGAGCTCGGATTCGAGAAACTCCCAGGCGCGGCCCGCCTTCAGCCCCATGTAGCTGCGCAGCGTAACGTCCATATAGAACAGCGCTATCTCCACGACGTCGTACGGCCGGTCGTCCGCCAGCGAGTACGGAAAATACGGGTAGGAAAAACCTGCTCGCGCACCGGCGCGATCAGGGAACCCCATCGACATGTCATACTCGATGCCCGCTCGCTCCTGAGCCCCGAAGAGCGCGTCGTACCCGAACGACAGGAAATGCTGCCGAGATCCGAGCGGTCGCCCAAGCGTGCGCGTCAGCAACTCGACCTCCCGTATGTACCACTCGGGCACTTCAGTGGAACGGTAGCTCCCGTGTAAACAAACCTCGAAGCCCGCCTCGACGATTCTGCGCAAATACGCCAGTACGGCCTCGTCCTCGATCCTGTAGTTCACATCGTTTGGATGCATATGTCCGACAGCTACTTGGAACGAAGACATGACACCCGATTGCCTCTCTACGTCGATGATATGAGGCACGCAACCATATACATCACGACCGCGAAGAACGCCGCCAACCCAACCCTTCGCGGCTCGTAATGCCTCGAACACATCGCGTTCCCTGATCAAATGACGAAGAAGGGTCTTTGCGCCTTGTCTGGCGGTATCGAGGAATCCACTTGGAACAAAGTCGATGTCGTGCGAAAGCACGACGCCGTATTCGGAGCTCCCCGGCCACACCGGATCAGGCCATGGTTCGACGCCGGCGCGCCAGCAGGCGATATCGAGAGCCTCCATCAGCCGGTCTAGATACTGATCGACGATATCCTGCGGGACGCCGCGCCGTCGGAATACGCTCCGTGAATAGAGGGCACGCGAGTCCGTTTCCTCTTGGGCCCGCCTCTCCGACCACGACGATAGAAAGTAAAATGCGTTCGCGATGAGATCGAAGGAGATCGTCGCCTCCGATTCCGGCGCATCAACGCATTCCGGGGAAACCACAGCCAGCTCGCCATGAAAAGACGCCTGCTCGTCCTCCCGTTGGCGAGAGAAATCCCAAGCTTCGGCAAAGTGAGCGATGGCAACACACCGCCGCTCCCGGGCGTCGCAAAGCTCCTCCTTCGGCGCGTAGAGCAGCCACGGACCATCGGATGGCGGATCTTCGGCGTAGACAACCGGGATCCTCCTCGCCATGAGCAGGGTGTCGAAGACGTACCGCGCCCGGTGCACCAGAGCGTCATTGCATCTAAGAACGATCGGGAGCCGTCGCATCACGCTTTCCGATTCGTAGAGCCGGGACTACAAGCGTCCCCGATTCTGTGAGATGCACGCAAGCTCGCTGTTCGCATATCGGGTATGCTTAGCCGCAATTCCTCGAGTAGATATGTCTGGAGCCCAGATGGGCGGAATCGTCACCGCGCTTCGCAAGGTCCTCGAGCCAATCGGCGTGTACCATCGATTGCGAGCATCGCGTATCTACGACGCGTATTGGCGTATAGCAGAGCCTGAGATACTGCACGCGCGCGACCGTGAGGTCGAATTCTATCGTTCTCTGCTGCGCGGTCTCACTGAAGGTGACCTGATCTACGACATCGGGGCTAACCACGGCTACAAGACCGACATCTTCTTGCGGTTGGGCGCTCGCGTCGTCGCAGTCGACCCCGACCCGGCTAACCATGCAATCCTTACTCAGAAATTTCGCAGCCTCCGATTGGTAAGAAGACCCGTCACTATCGTTCAGAAGGCTGTCAGCCGCGAGAAAGGCCACATGACACTGTGGATCGACGAGCCGGGGTCCGCAAAGAACACCTTGAGCCCCAAATGGGTGGATACGCTGCGGCACGACTCCGACCGGTTCGGGCACACGCTCACCTTCAACGCTCAACGCGAGGTCGAGACAACGACGATCGCCGACATGATCGAAGTTTACGGCCGCCCTTTTTTCATCAAGATCGACGTCGAGGGGCACGAGCTCGATGTCATTCTCGGGATGCGAGAGCCGGTACCGTACCTTTCCTTCGAGGTAAATCTCCCCGAGTTCCTCAGCGAAGGCCTCGAATGCGTCAAGGCGTTGGATCGGCTCGGCCCGAATTCTCTATTCAATTATTCTCCGAGTGTAGAGACGGGCCTGGCATTGCCTCAGTGGCTTCCTGCCGCGCCGTTCAGTGAGGCGGTGTCTGCGTGCGGGACGTCGTCGATCGAAGTCTTTTGCGCCACTCGCCTCTTGGCGGATTGACCCAGCGGGAAACGTGCGCGCGTCCACCGTGTACGGCTGCGCGTCTGATTGTCGTGAGCTGACCCGCTATTCTTCGCCCTGCCCTCTTCCTCTCGCCTTCGAGCAGAGCGGAATGCGGATAGTTAACGGCAATCAGATGAAAAATCGTCCATATGAAGTGAACTCCTTTGAATGCGGCTTCGGTATAGTTGTAGAACACTATAACGACCAGAAAGGCGAGTCTCAGGCGCGCCATGTCCGAGTCTTCGAGAAACTGCGAGCAAATGTTCCTAAACGTCGAGATCAGCAGGCCTCCCAGTAAAAATACGCCGATCAATCCGAGGTTGAGATAAGTTTCGATATAGCCGTTGTGGGCTTGATTCGGTTGCCACCACCACTTCGCCCAAAGCACCTCCAAGCGGCTACCTAGCCAAAAGCTCTCGAATCCTGTACCCAGCAATACGTTCGGCTGCAGGGCGATCACGTCCGCCCACACCTTGGTGCGATCGGTAAGCGTCGGGTCACGATTCAGCAATTGAATCACGGTGTCGTAAACGTCAAATGTCGCCTCGATAAGAATGCAGGCGAGCACCGTGACGACGACGTATGTCCCCACAAAGCGCTTGTTCACTAGACGCGAACCCATAGCAAGCACGATCCCCACGCCTATCACCAGCGTTGCAAGGGACGTCGCACTGTCGGCCATGTGGAGCAGCCAAAGCGCCATGCCGATGAGCCCTGCGGAGAGCAGAATTTCACTGCGTCTTTCCCAGTTGTCTTCGAGTTTTCGAGCGATCAGCAGATACCAGAAAAAGAAGAGGCCAAAAACCATGCTGAGGTAGCCGAGGTAGTTCTTGTTTATCCCGACGCCCTTGTTGAAAGCCTCGCCGGTCCACGGATCGAAACCTCGCCCGTATTCCGGGTAGTACTTGATAAACAGAACGGAGACCGGCAGAAGGAGGAATGCGCATCGCTTCATTACCACGACGAGCGCCTTCTTCGGATTCGGATCCGTGAGGATCACCAGCGCGACAAGAGGATGGCCCAGCACCTTGATCCATCGCTTGAAGGCGATGAAGGGAAAGTCCGACCAGAGAACGGAGATGAGACCGAACGCCAGGAATGCAACCATCCACCCGTTCCAGCGCACGACATCCGCGACCTTGACACCCCGTCGTACGAGAACGGCCACCGACATGACCATGCACGCCAAGAAGAAGGCGGCATCGATCGGACTCCCGTCGGTCACGTTGAATTCTTGCGGTTGACCGAGGGCCAGCCACTGTGAAACGAATCGTGAGCCGGTTATCACCAGCCAAGCGACGGGAATCCATAAGGCCGGGCTCGGCGAGTCGTCCTTTCGAGATTCCCGAATGAACAGCCCGGCGATGAATACCGTGGTCAGGAGGCTGGCTAATGCCGGCGACATGGCAGCGATCCGGTCACTCGATTGCTTCCCGAGCTCTCTCCGAGCTCAATGCGGAATCGAACCCATAAGCCAGCTCGACCTCATTATGACTCGTTCGTCGCACTCGATTTGCCACGTCCACTGACGCGTCTCATGCTGGATCGCGAACGGTACTTCCTATCAGGCGACGCTGCACAGCTTCCAGCGTAAGAATCGCATGTATTTCACGCAGGTAATTTCGCCGTCCTTTTTGGTGGTCCGGTAGAATACGATCCAACGTTGCCCCGTTCCACCAAGACATTCGCCTCGTACTCGGGTCGCTCAGGACGCTAGCCACGTAGCCCGCGAGCTCCTGCTTGAACCAGTTCCTGTAGGGTAGGAACTTGTGTACTCCCAGCAACCTGGTATGGGAAAGCAGTCGAAAACCCGGCTCGAGCTTCGTTAGAGGCGGCGCCAGCCCTTCCTTGTGCAAATAGTCGAGCTTGAACGTCACCTCCGAAAGAAGCCTGCTCCAGGGCCGAGGCCGAAGCTTCGAATCCGGCAAAACTCCGCGATCCGTCGGAATCCGGCCGAGGACGTGATTATGCCGCGCGACCAGCTCTGCACAGGCCGACGGCGAATTCCGCTCGGCGGCGGGAGCGCGCACCGCGAGCTGCACGACGGCATTGCTCATAAACGGGGTACGCAGCGTTACCTGGGAGCGTGCCGCCGCGGGAATGCCGTAGTGAATCGACGGAATCTCGTGAAATGCTGCAAAGATGACCGGATGCGTCTCGGGCGCAACATCGCGCTCGCGAAGCGATGCAAGCCGCGATTGCAGACAAGGATCGAGAACGTCTTCGGCGAGGTTGATCGGCTTGAACGTCGACATACCTCGGAGAATCTCGCTACCGAAGTTCCCGGTCATTCGAACGGGTGCAAGTTGCTTTGCTTTTGCGTTCAGATAGATCTCATGCGCTCCCAATGCCCCGGCGTAGCCATCGGTAACGAATACAGTCCGGTCCACGTAATGGCCATAGTCCGCCAAGAAATCCGGTCCGACACGTAGCAAATGATGCTCGAGTCCACACGCCTGCGCTACCCGCTTCCCGAGTCGCGCGTCGAGTGTTTCACCCTCGACTCCCACGAACGTGTAACAGATCGGGGTGCGGGTGGTCTCCGGCAGGAGAGCCATGACCATGCGGGTATCAAGACCGCCGGTTATTGAAATTCCGATGGAAGCTTGCGAGCTTACGCAGCGTTTTACTGCACTCTGCAATGCGTCGGAGAGCTCCTCTCTAAACTGCTCGGCCGTCAGCTCTGGCAGCTCTCGCCACGCATTCGGATCGAAATAGAGGCGCCTCGCCAACGGAAGGTGGCCATCGAAAGCCCAAATGGAGCCGGGTTGCATTACGCGGAGATCGCGAAACAGCGTTCGATCCGGTAAGGCCGCGCCGTAAATGAGAAATTGCACCACTCCGTCATCGTCGAAAGCTCTCAACTGTGGCAGTACGCTCAGTAGGGCCTTCGCCTCGCTCGCGAAATAGAGAGCGCTGCTGGTCTCGTGATAGTAAATGCGCTCCGCTCCGAAGCGGTCGTTGAATAGCACGGCGCGACCCTGTAACGGATCGATCAGCATGCCGGCGAAGGAACCGTCGATGGCCGTAACGAACTCGTCTCCGTCGCGGTCGTAGCCTTTCAGCAGCGCGCGGCCACCGCACTCGCCGGCGAATATCAGAGCGCGATCGCCGCGATCGTCGAACGTGATTCGCGCGGCCGCTTCCCTTTCATCGTGAGCCGTCCATCCCGCATAAACGCCGAGCTCGGGAGCAGCGTGAGTGCCTGCGACATAGCTTTGCTCGTGCATCATTGTTGCGAGCATAGTCTTGATCTGCCGCTGATATGCCTCGGACGGGCCTCGGCCTATGATCCCCACGATTCCCGGCACTAGATACTCCCGGTCTCACAACTCCTGACATAGGGTAGCTCGAAAATTTCGAGCTTGCCGTCGCTTGGCACTCATCCCGAGCAGTGTGGTGTTGGCGCCTCCATAGGTCGACGGGCTATACTCCCGCCGCTTCTCGTCCCCTACAAATAACGGAACATGGACGTACCGATAGAGTTCGAGCGCAGGTTTTGGAACGAATGGAACAAGTGTCGCGAGCAGGATCAAGGCGACGTATCCAAGGACCAAATGGAGATGTTGCACCGATGGCTCGAAGGCAGGAGCGGGCTCAGGATACTGGACGCAGGTTGCGGGAGCGGCTGGACGGCAAAAGCTCTACTCCAATACGGTTCCGTCGTCGGCACCGACCTTGCCGATGAAGCGATCACGCGCGCTCGGGCGAGAGTCCCGGAGGCGACGTTCATCGCGGGCGACTTCATGAAGCTGGACCTCGGCGAAAGGTTCGACGTAGTCGTGTGCTTGGAGGTCTTGTCGCACGTCGCGGATCAGCAGGCATTCATAGAACGTCTGGCAAAGACCCTCAAGCCTGGAGGTGAGCTTCTGCTCGCAACGCAGAATCGCCGAGTATTGGAGCGCAGCTCCCACATCGCCCCCGTGCAGCCGGGCCAAAGGAGACGCTGGCTGGACAGGGCCGAGCTCCTGGAAATGTTG
>DASVDR010000019.1 GCA_036381015.1 Gammaproteobacteria bacterium | reverse complement strand
CCCGACAGCCCGATGCTGCGCCGCGGCATCCGCCGCGAAGCGCACAACCACGCGGTTTTCAGCGCGGCGGCGGGTCGCCCGCCCGACTCCTCGAAGCCCTTTTTGGCCCGTTTTCGAGCCCGGCAAATTTGAGCGTTGCGTCACAGTGCGCAGTGTGACCTTCGTCAACACTGCGCATCGAGACGGGCGGGCCGGACGGTGACACCGTTGCCGCGCACCGATCGCCCGGCCAGGGAAGGGGGTGGTTCGAGTATGCCTAAGAGTATCTGGACCGCGTTGCTGATCGTTCTCCTGTGCGCCCCCGTGCGTGCGGAGGATGCCTCCAGGCAGGAGATCCGCAGCCTCGACGAGCAGGTGCAGGAGATCAAATCCGACGTGCTCGCCATTTCCGCAGAGCTGAACCTGCTCGAGGAGAAGCTGCTCTATCCGTCGAACACGCAGGTTGCCGTGTTCGTCGAGTTTGCCGACGGCGAAGACTTCCGGCTCGATGCCGTGCAGGTCTCTATCGACGGCCGCCTCGTCGCGCATTACATCTACAGCTTCAAGGAGCTCGAAGCCCTCCAGAAGGGCGGCGTGCAACGCATCTACACCGGCAACGTGCCGACCGGCGAGCACCAGATCGCGGTGGCCGTCTCCGGCAAGCGGTCCGGCGAGGACTTCAGCCGCTCGCAGACCTTCCCGTTCACGAAAGGGGTCGAGCCCGAGCTTCTCGGCATCACGCTCGCGGCTTCCGGAGACCCGGGAATCCAGCTCGGCAGCTGGTAAGCCCTCGCATGATTCCGCCCCTCCGCAGCCTCGGGCTGCTGCTCATGACCTCGCTCGCCGCCGCGTTCCCGGCGCGGCACGCGCCCGCGGACGAGCTCGAGGATCCCTGGTATGGGGAGGCGCTCTACTACGCATGGCAGGGGCAGTGGTTCGAAGCGCTGTCGCGCCTCGATACGGAAGTCATGCAGCACTACGCGGTGGATGAGCCCGGCCTCGACACGCTGAACTATTACATCGACGACGCCAACTTCGAGCTCGGCGATTTCGAGCTGCGCTACCGCATGCACCGCCGTGCGGGGCGTGCCATCAAGGCCGTGCTCGAAGGCGACGTGGACGAAGAGATCCGCAACGACGCCGCCTACCGGCTGGCGCGCATCCATTTCCAGAAAGGCCAGACGGAGGACGCGCTCGCCGCGCTCGCGCGCATCGAAGGGAAAATTCCCGAGCGCATCCGCGACGACATCGAATTCCTGCGGGCGAACGTCTATCTCGCGCTGAAACGGCCGGCGGATGCCGCCGCGACGCTCGAGCGGATGCAGAGCGGGAAAGACCTCGCGCCGTTCGTGGCCTACAACCTCGGCATCGCCCTGCTCGAGGACGGACGGCAGCAGGCGGCCTTCGAGCAGCTGGACCGCGCCGGCCAGGGCGGCGGCGACGAAGCCGCACTCGGCATGCGCGACAAGGCGAATCTCGTCCTCGGCACGATCCTGCTCGAGGACGGGCGCTACGCCGAATCGAAGAGGTATCTCGATCGCGTGCGGCTGGAAGGCCCGTTTTCCGCGCAGGCGCTCCTGAGCTCCGGCTGGGCGGACGTTTACGCCGGCAACGTCGGGCATGCCGTCGTGCCGTGGCAGATCCTCGTCCAGCGCGACGTCACCGACCTCGCCACCCAGGAGGCGATGCTCGCGCTGCCTTTCGCGTACGGGAAGCTCGAGGTGCACGGCCGCGCGGCGCTGGCCTACGGCCGGGCGCTCGACGCTTATGCCGGCGAAATCGGCAAGCTGGATGCGTCCATCGACAGCATCCGCGAGGGCCATTTCCTGGACGCGCTGGTGCGCGAGGAGATCCGCCAGGACAAGGACTGGGTGATCCGCTTGCGCAAGCTGCCGGACACGCCCGAGACCTATTACCTCATGGAGCTGCTCGCCTCGCACGACTTCCAGACGGGGCTCGAGAACTACCTCGATCTGGCGGACCTGAAGCGCAAGCTCGTCTCCTGGCAGTCGGGCTTCGACGCGTTCGAGGACATGGTGCGCCTGCGCCGTGAGCACTACGAGCCGCTCCTGCCGGGTGTCGATCAGCAGTTCCGCAAGCTCGATTCGCGCATGCACCTGCGCCTCGAGCAGCACGCGGCGCTCGAGCGGACGCTCGAGTCGATGCTGACCGCGCCTCGCCCCGAGTTCCTCGCGACCGCCGGCGAGCGGGCGACGCTGATCCGCCTCGACGCGCTCGAGCAGCAGCTCGAGGGCGCGGACGGGGCTCACCGCGACGCGCTGCTCCGCCGCCTGAACCGTTTGCGCGGCACGATCACCTGGACCCTCTTGACCGAATACCACGAGCGGCTCACCGCGCTCGATCGCAATCTCCGTGACCTGCACGGCGCCGTCGGCGCGCTGCGCGAGCAGTACCAGCAGTTCGTGCGCGTGCGCCAGGCCGCCGTGCACGGCTACGAAGGCTTCGAGGGGCCCATCAAGCGGCTGCGCACGCGCGTCGCCGGTGCGATCGGGGACGTCGACCGGCTGCTGGCGCGGCAGGGCCGCGCGCTGGAAGTCGTCGCCATCGACGAGCTCACGGCGCGCCGGCAGCGCCTGGTCGCCTACGAGGACCAGGCCCGCTACGCGCTGGCCGACAGCTACGACCGGGCGACGCAGACGCAGGCCAGGAGCGAGGTGCAGTCGCCATGATGCGCCGGCTCGCCTTCGTCGCTCTCGCGACCGCTCTCGGCGGCTGCGCCTCGTCGACGTCGACGAAGGGCACGCTCGCCGAGCTCCGCAACGTGGATCCCGAGATCGAGGACGTACGGCTCGACGACAGTTTGGATCTCGCCGCGCAGAGCTACCGGCGCTACCTCCAGGAAACGCCGGTGAATGAGATGACCCCGGAGGCGATGCGCCGCCTCGCGGACCTGCAGATCGAAAAACAGTTCGGGATCATCGGTGCCGGCCCCGGCGAGGACACGCGCGCCGCCCGGAGCGTCGAAATGGCGGCACCGGAAGCGGCCGTGCGCGATGCGCCGGAATTCGCTGCCGCCGCCCGCGGCCCGCCGGTCGCGGCGGAAGGGTCGGAATCCGACCGGGCATTCGAAGCGCGCGCGGCCGGCCCGCAGGCGATCGGGAGCGGCGCTACAAGCGGCGACGTGCTGTTGCCGGACGGTTCCGTCCAGGTCCTGCCGACCGGTCCCGCCGCCGCGATCGCGACCTACGAGAAGATCCTCGAGCTCTACCCGCACTACGAACGCAACGACCAGGTCCTCTACCAGATGTCGCGCGCCTACGACGAGCTCGGGCGCGTGGACGAGGCCATGCAGGTCATGGGGAGGCTGATCGGCGAATATCCGTACTCGAAATACGTCGATGAAGTGCTCTTCAGGCGCGGCGAATACCATTTCGTGCGCAAGCAGTATCTCGATGCCGAGGAATCGTACGCAGCGATCGTCGATCCCGGCTCCGCTTCGTCCTATTACGAGCTCGCGCTGTACAAGCTCGGGTGGTCGCTCTACAAGCAGGAGCTGTACGAGGAAGCGCTGCAGTATTACCTCGCGATGCTGGATCACCGCCTCTCGGTCGGCTACGACTTCGACCAGGTCGGCCAGGAGGAAGACGAGCGGATCGCGGACACGTTCCGCGTCATCTCCCTGAGCTTCTCGAACCTCGGCGGCCCGGAAGTCATCGACGAGTATTTCGCGCGCTTCGGGCACAAGAGCTACGCGGACCGCCTGTACAGCAATCTCGGCGAGTTCTATCTCGGCAAGCTTCGCTACCAGGACGCGGCCGCCGTCTACGCCTCCTTCATCGAGCAGAACCCGTACCATGCGCGTTCGCCGCACTTCAGCATGCGCATCGTGGATATCTACGAGCAGGGCGGCTTCCCGCAGCTCGTCGTCGAGGCCAAGAAGGAATTTGCGTCGCGCTATGCCCTGGGCGCCGAATACTGGAGCTATTTCAGCAAGGACGAGTCGCCCGACGTCCTCGCGCTGCTGAAGACCAACCTTACGGATCTCGCCAACTACTACCATGCGCGCTACCAGGACGCGGCGCTCGAGGACGAGAAGCCCGCGAGCTTCGCGGAGGCGGCGCACTGGTACCGGGAGTTCCTCGCGTCCTTCCCGGCCGACCCCGAGTCACCGTCGATCGACTACCAGCTCGCCGACCTGCTGCTCGAGAACGGCAACTTCGCCGAAGCGGCGGCGGAGTACGAGCGCACTGCCTACGACTACGGGCCGCACGAGCGCGCCGCCGCGGCGGGCTACGCGGCCGTGTACGCGCACCGCGAGAACCTGAAGGTCGCGACCGGCGCCGGGCAGCTCGAGGCGAAGCGGGCGACGGTGGCGAGCTCGCTCGAGTTCGCCGAGACCTTCCCGGAACACGAGGAGGCGCCGGTCGTGCTGGGCGCGGCGGCGGACGACCTGTACACGATGCAGGAGTTCGAGCCGGCGATCGCGGCGGCGCGCAAGCTGATCGAGCGCTATCCGCATGCGGACCCCGCGCTGGTGCGCTCCGCCTGGGTGGTGGTGGCGAACTCTTCCATCGACACCGCCGCGTACCCGGAG
>DASVDR010000018.1 GCA_036381015.1 Gammaproteobacteria bacterium | reverse complement strand
TGTAATGATGCCGTCTGGCCATGGGGTGAGCCTCAGGCCGCGATCTCGAGCTGCCGCTTCGCCCGCTTCGAGAAGACGTTCAGGGTCTTGACGGTGGCCATCTCCAGGCTGTCGACGATGTCGCCGGTCTTGCTCGTCAGGATTGCGTGCACGATCAAAAGCGGGATGGCGACGATCAGGCCGAACGCCGTGGTGTTCATGGCGACGGAGATGCTGGCTGACAGGAGGTCCGCCTTCTCTGCGGGGTTCGCGTTCGCGACCGCGGTGAAGGCCTGGATGAGGCCCATGATCGTACCGAGCAGCCCGAGCAGGGTGGCGATGCTCGCTGCCAGTGCGACGTACGGCGTCCGCTTCTCGAGGCGCGGCACGATTTCCATCATGCTCTCTTCCATCGCGATCTCGATGTCCTCGCGACGCCGCACCGCGCCCTGGAGCGAGAGCCCCATGCTGAGCACCTGCGAGATGGTCGCGTCGTCGCCCTCGGTCAGCTTGCGGGCACCCTCGAAATCACCCTTGGAGAGCAGCGGCTGCACGTCTTCCCACACCTTCTGGTTCTTCTGCGTGACCAGCGTGAGCGTCACGTACCGCTCGATGCCGATCGCGAGCCCGAAGGCGAGAACCAGGAGGATCGGGTACATGAACACGCCTCCCGACACGAAGAAACCCACGATCGAATACATGGTGTCCATCACTTTGTCCTCTCTGTCGCAATGTCTCCCCGTCCGCTCGCATGCGTCAGGGATTTTCCGCCTCGCCCGCGGGCCCGTGTGGCTCACCCGAGCGCAAGGTGTAGTAATCGAGCTCGCGCATGAACACGTCCCGGTCCACCGGGCGGGCGCGATCGTCCAGCGTGTCCGAAAGATCCAGGTCGGCGCCGAGCTCCGAGGTCTTCCAGGGCACGATGACCAGCGCCTTCGGCGCTTCCTCGTTGCCGAGGATCGACATGCCGGACATCGTTCTCGGCCCTGCCTGCTCTTCCGCGCCCGCCGCGGCCTGGGCCGGGGCTTGCTCCGACGCGGCGGCGGGGGCTTGCTCCGCCGCGGCGGCCGCCTCTCCCGTCTCGCCGGCCGGCTCGTCGGCGGCGCTCCAGGCGGGAACCGTCAGCATGGGCAGGCACAACAGGATTCGTTTCAGCATCGCGGCACCTACGGATGCATCCGGCTGCGGATGTCGGCAAGCCACATTTCTGCCTCTTCGTCCCCCGGCGCCGCTGCGACGTACGCCTGGTAGTTCTCGAGCGCGCACGCAAAGTCCGCGAGATACAGGTCGCACAGGACGGCCAGGTTGCGGCGCGCGTAGTGGAACCCGGGATAGATCGCGAGCGCCGCCTCGTAGCTCTGCCGCGCCTCGGCGAAATGCCCGAGCTGGCGATAGACGATGCCGAGCTCGTTGTGCGCCACCGGGTGCCCGGGGTTCAGCGCCAGCGCCTTCTTCAGGTGCTCTTCCGCCTTTGCGAGATCGCCCGCGCGCCGCCAGGCGATGCCGAGATCGATCTGCGGCGCGGTCAGCTCCGGCGCCGCCGCGGCGGTCTGCTCGAGCAGCGCGATGCCTTCGTCGGTGCGGCCCTGCTCCAGCAGCCGCACCGCCTGCTCGTAGTCGGCGCGAACGTCGCTGCCGACCCCGGCCTGTTCCGTGATGACGAAGCCGACTGCTTCCTGGATCTCGATGCGCGCGGGCTTCGGCGCCTCGGGGGCCGCGGCGCAGCCGGCAAGCGCCGCCGCGAGGGCGAGCAGTGCCAGCGTGCCCGGCGCGGAACGGGCGGCGAGGGTGACGCAAAGGCTGCGGGCATGCATACCGGTTCCTCCCTCACTCCGCCTGCGACGTCGTGTCGGCGGCGGCGCTGGCCTGTGCGACGGCGCCCGGCACCGCAATCTCGCCGCTCTGCGACACGCCGGGCGCCTCGGGCGGCCGCGCATCCCCTGCCGGGGCGATCGCCGGATCCATGGTCGGCCCCTCGGGCCCGATCGGCGGCGCGGCCGGCATGCGGTAGGCGTAGCTGTCGATCGAGCCCAGAAAGCCGCTGCTGATCTCGTTCTTCGCGTAGCGGCCCGGCACGAGCGCGGCGAGCTTGTCGAGGCTCTTCTGCACCCACGGATTGAAAACCCCGCGCAACAGGAGCTCGTGATTCGCCTCGTGCACCTGGATCGCCCGCTCCTCGAACGGGTACGCCTGCTCCTCGATGGCGAGCTCGTAATCCTCGCGCTCGGCGGCGCTCAGGTTGGCCGGGCGCTCGGAGTCGACCAGCGCGTCGCTGAATGCGTAGTACGTCTCAGCGATGTAGTACGTCGCCGCCGCCGTCACGTCCGCCACCTCGTACTTGACGAGCGCCTCGAACGCAGCCATGGCGGCGTCCATCCGCCGCTGCTTTTCGGCGAGGCTTTTCTCGAAGGGCTGCACGAGCTCGAGGTCCGCGAAGGATGCGAACCGCTGCTCGGCGAGCACGAGGGCGGCATGCGCGGCCAGGTACCGGGTGCGGTCGGTTCTCTCCTCCCCGGCGGCGGCGTCGAGCGCGACGATGTGCTCGAGCTCCTCGTGGTAACGCGCGGTCTCGTGCCGCGACGCGAAGATCTCCGCCGCGCTCGTGCGCATCTCCAGCGCGACGTCCAGCGGCCGCGGGAACTCGTCCGCGTATTGCAGGTAGAGCCGCAAGGCGTTGTCGACGTCGTCCGCGTCGGCGTACAGCCGGCCCGCGGCGAGGATGGCCTGCCGCCCGAGCTCGTAATCGTCCGTCTCCGCCGCGATACGCTCGTGCTCGGCGGCGGAGCGCGCGAGCTGGCCGTCCTCGCGGTAGACGAATGCGAGCTGGCGGGTCGCCTCGTCGCTCAGCTCGTGCTCCGGGAAGGCCGCCCGGAATGCCTCCAGAACGCCGGCGGCCGCCGGCCAGTCCTCGAGCTTGATGAGCGCGGCCGCGGCGTCGTACTCGGCGTTGCTGCGGATCGTCGAGGTCGGCGCGACGTCGCGGATGCGCAGGAAATGCGCCGCCGCCGTGCGGAAGTCGCCGAGCACGTTGGCCTGCTCGCCCTGTTTGTAGATCGCGGCCGCCAGGCTGTCGACGAGCGCCGGGCGGGATTCGTCGTCGGCGTCCGTCAGCGCGAGGACCTGCGTGTACGCGTGTTCCGCCTCCGGGTACGCGGCGGTGTCGATGGAAGAGTTCGCCACCACCACCCAGGCGGAGCGCACCAGCGCGGGGTCCGCATGCGGATAGCGCTCGATCAGCTTGCGCGCCGCCGCGATCGCCGGCTCGAACTCCTGCATCGCGTACAGGTCGTCCGCCGCCGCGCCCAGCACGACCGGCGCCTCCTCGTGCTCCGGGAAGGTCTCGGCGAACTCGAGCGAGCTCGCCACCGTCGCCCGCTTCGCGTCGAGCTGCGCGGCGCCGGTCGCGATCTTCAGGTTCTCGCGGTGCGCGTAGACGGCCGCGTAGCCCGCCGCCGCGGCGCGCGCGTGTGGCCCGTAGTCGTAGGCAGTGCGCTCGTACTCCGCCGCCGCTTCGCCAAAGTTGCCGTTCTCGAGCAGGAGATCGGCGAGCTGGTAGTCGATCGACGGCGACTCGGGCTCGGCCGGGAAGGACGCGAGGAACTCGCGGTACCAGTGCGCCGCCTCGTCGAAGCTCGCGGGCTTCTCGTCCTCCAGCTCCGCGTCCTGGTAGCGCGCATGGTAGTAATTGGCGAGATCCGTGAGGTTGGTCTTCAGCAGCGCGAGGACGTCGGGCGACTCGTCCTTGCTGAAATAGCTCCAGTATTCGGCGCCCAGGGCATAGCGCGACGCAAATTCCTTTTTCGCCTCGACGACGAGCTGCGGAAACCCGCCTTGTTCGTAGATCTCCACGATGCGCATGCTGAAGTGCGGCGAGCGCGCGTGGAACGGGTTCTGCTCGATGAAGGAGGCGTAGACGGCGGCCGCGTCCTGGTAGCGAAGCTTGCCGAGATAGAACTCGCCGAGATTGCTGTACAGGCGATCCGCGTAGCTCTTATGCCCGAAGCGGGCGAAATACTCGTCGATCACCTCCGGGCCGCCGAGGTTCGAGAAGCTTAAGGAAATGACGCGGAACGTGTCGGCGATCCGCTCGTCTTCCTCCTGCCCGACCTGGTCGAAGTCGTAACCGACCGAGAGCCGGTAATCCAGCATCGCGAGGTAATACTGCAGTGCTTCCTCGTACAGTTCCTGCTTGTAGAGCGACCACCCGAGCTTGTACAACGCGAGCTCGTAATAGGACGAAGCGGAGCCGAGATCGACGATCGCCGCGTACGATTCCTCCGCATCGAGGTACTGCTTGCGCACGAAATAG
>DASVDR010000017.1 GCA_036381015.1 Gammaproteobacteria bacterium | reverse complement strand
CTTCGCATCGTGCTGCCGCTTGATGAAATCCTTCGCGGCCGCGACGAACTCGTCGTCGCAGGTCTCCATCCGCTTGGCCGTCAGCGGGCCGGTATCCTCGATCCGTTGCTTGCCGACGCGCCCCCAGCGCATGTGCTCGGTCGGGTCGTCCTTATCGGTCGCCCACGAGTGGATCACGCCGCGCGGCCCGAAACGCTCTTTGAATTTCGGGAAGTCCTTCTCCGGCGGGTAGTCCGGCAGCTCCGGCTCCTCCTCCGCGTTCAGGTGGTAGAGGTTGCCGAAGAACTCGTCGAACCCGTGCATGGTCGGCAGGTACTCGTTCCGATCGCCGAAATGGTTCTTGCCGAACTGTCCGGTGGCGTAGCCGAGCGGCTTCAGGAGCTCGGCGATCGTCGGGTCCTCGGCCTGGATGCCGACCTTGGAGCCGGGAATGCCGACCTTGCTCAAGCCGGTGCGAAACACGCTCTGTCCCGTGATGAAAGCGGCGCGGCCTGCCGTGCAGGATTGCTCCCCGTAGGAGTCCGTGAAGAGCATTCCTTCCTTCGCAAGCCGGTCGATGTTCGGCGTGCGGTAGCCCATCAAGCCGTGGCTGTAACAGCTGAGATTCGCGATGCCGATGTCATCGCCCCAGATGACGAGGATGTTCGGTTTGTCGGCCATGCATGACCTCCTATCGGCGAGTTGCACTCGCGACTGGGTGCGGCGAAGCGGGTCAGGCTAGGACGACCGGATCTCGATGCCTATTGGCCCATGGTCCCATATCGAGTCGGCGGCGGGGCCCCAAGCGCTCGAGGCGTCTCGAGGTTGTAGTTCCACAATCCGTTGCAGCAGCCGCTGACGTCAGAGGGTCACGATGGCCGTCCTCGACGACGCGTGCGGAAATCTGATCCAGATCGCTCAGCGGCAGCGACCGTCATGAGCGATCGGGAGGCCGCGTCGCGAGCGGCCGCGAGCGCACTCAGACCGTCTCCAGGTACTTGTGGATCATCGCGACCGCCGCGGAACCCTCGCCCACGGCCGACGCGACTCGCTTCATCGAGCCGAACCGGACGTCCCCCGAGGCGAAGATGCCCGCAACGCTCGTCTCCAGCAGCAACGGTTCGCGGCTCAGGACCCAGCCTTTCGGCCTCGAGCCGTTGCGCGGCAGATCGGGCCCGGTGAGAACGAAGCCGAGCTCGTCACGCTCCACGAGGCCGGCGACCATCTCCGAGCGCGGCTCGAAGCCGATGAAGACGAACATCGCGTCGAAGCGCATCGTCTTTTGCTCTGCCCCGTCGCGATCCGCCCCGCCGTGGGTGATCGCCTCGACCGACTCCAGGCGGGTGTCTCCCTGCACGGAGGCGACCGTCGTCCGCGTCATCACCTCGATGTTCTCGGCGACCTCGATGCGATCGGCGAGGTAGCTCGACATCGAGCTCGAGATGGAGGAGGAGCGCACGAGCATCGTCACCTTTCGGGCGTAGCGGGCGAACAGCAGCGCCGCCTGCCCCGCCGAGTTCGCACCTCCGACGACGGCGACGTCGCTGCCCCGACAGCTCGCCGCCTCCGAAAGCCCGGCGCCGTAGTACACGCCGGCCCCGGCAAGCCTCTCTTCGCCGGGGACGTTGAGCTTCCGGACCCGCATGCCGCTCGAGAGCAGCACGGCATAGCTTCGCAGCTCGACGCCGTCCTCGAGCACCACGATGCGGTAAGGATTGTCGACGCGGATTTCCTTCACGCATCGCGGCATGACGACCTCGGCCCCGAACCGCCGTGCCTGGGTCGTCGCGCGCCGCGCGAGGTCGGCGCCTGCGATGCCGTTGGGAAAGCCGAGGTAGTTTTCGATCCGCGAGCTCGTGCCCGCCTGCCCACCCGAGACGTCATCCTCCAGCAGAATCGTCCTGAGCCCCTCGGACGCCCCGTACACCGCCGCCGCGAGTCCGCTCGGCCCGGCGCCCACGACGATCAGGTCGTAGAAGCTCCGGCTGGCTTCCGTCTGCAGGCCCAGATGCACGGCGAGGTCGTGCGTCGTCGGCGCGAGCAGCACCTTGCCATCCGGAAAGAAGACGACCGGCAGCTCCTTGAGGCCGGGAGTGTGCTTCTCGACCAGCTCGCGCGTGGACGCGTCCACGTCGATGTCGATCCACTCGTAAGGCGTCTGCATGCGGGAGAGGAAATCCTTCAAGACGTAGCTCTGCGGCGACCAGCGCGTTCCGGCCACGCGGATTCCGTCGAACGTCGGCAGAAAACCGGCCGTCCAGTCAGCCAGCAGATCATCCAACACCGGATAGAGAAGCTGCTCGGGCGGATCCCACGGCTTCATCAGGTAATGATCGAGTGCGACCTCGTTGATCCCTCGGATCGCCGCCTCGGTATCCGCATACGCCGTCAAAAGCACCTTGCGCGAATCGGGAAACAGCTTTCGCGCCTCGCGAAGGAACTGCGTGCCGCTCATGACCGGCATCCGCTCGTCGACCAGGAACAGCGCGACCGAATCGCCGCGCTCTTTGAGCTTGTGCACGGCCTCGAGCGCCTCGCTCCCCGAGCGGGCCTTGAGGATGCGATATTCGTTCTGATAGTGACGACGCAGGTCCCGATCGATGGCGGCGAGGACCTCCGAATCGTCGTCGACGGTCAGGATGACGGGTCTGGCCAAGCGTGATTACCTCCCTTGGTCCCGGCGGGCGGCCGAACCGTGGTAGGGCAGCTTGACGGTGAAGCGGGTGAATCCGGGCCGGGATTCGACGCCGATGCTGCCGCCGTGCTGCTCCACGACGATCCGGTGTGTGGTCGACAGGCCGAGGCCTGTGCCCTTGCCGGGTTCTTTCGTGGTAAAGAACGGATCGAAAATGCGGGATTGAATCGCTTCGGGGATGCCCGGGCCGTCGTCCTCGATCTCGACCACGGCCCATCCGTCGTCGGCGTGCGTATGGATCGTTATCGTGCCGACGCCGCCCATCGCATCCACGGCGTTGTCGAGCAGGTTGGTCCAGACCTGATTCAGCTCGCTTCCGTACGCCGGCACGCGCGACATGTCGGTGCAGTAGTCGCGTCGAACCGTGATGCCCTGCTTCAGCTTGTTCTGCAGGATGACCAGCGTGTTGTCGAGCCCTTCGTGGACGTCGATCTCCTGCATCGGCGCCTGGTCCAGGAAGGAGTAATTCTTCAGCGCGCGCACGATCTCCGAAATGCGAGACGAGCCCTCGGCGACCGTGTGCAGGAGCGCGTGCACCTTAAATCGGTGCGCCAGCCACCTGAGCGCATTGGGCAGCACCTCTTCATCGACCGCTGCCGCCAGTTCCGAGAGCTCCTCCGTATCTATTCCCTGTGCGACGAGGTGCGGGGCCAGCTCCCATGCCTTCTCGATGCCGCGGGCGTCCAGCCAGTTCTCCACGTCCGCTTCGCGATCGGATCGGGTCAGCGGGTCCATGTCGTCGGTCCGAACCGCACGCGCCTGCCCGTCTCGCTCGAGCGCCCTGAGTCGATCCATGGTGGCGGCGCCGACCCCACGCGCCGCCAGCTGGGCCTGCGCCTCCTCGCGCCCCAGCAGCTCATCGCTGAGCTGTTCGGCCGCCCGTCGCGTCGCGGCGGCCGGGTTGTTGAGCTCGTGTGCGACCCCGGCGGCGAGCGTGCCGAGCGTAGCCAGCTTCTCCGACTGGCGCAGGACGAGATCCTGCTTGAGATACGCCGTCTGTAGCTCCCGGAGCCGCGTCCGCGCGGTGACGAACGAGAGGAGCACCATGAAGGCGATCGTCGAGACTCCCATCACGTTCAGCACGAACAAGCCCACGACGACCCACGGCGGCAGGTTGTTTTCGATCGTGAGCTGCGGGCGGGCCAGCATCGCGCCGGTGACCGATACGGCGAAGGCGATGAACCAAACCGATGCCTCGCGCTTGGTCGCGAACAGGACCGCCATGAGGAACGCCATCATCGACCAGAGGGCCACGACGCTCGATCCGACGATGCCCCCGAGCGCGATCTGCACCATAACGGGCAATACCAGGATGAACAGCTGCTGTCCCCGACGGAACGGGGTGAATCGCCGCAGGCGCGTCAGCACGGCGAAATTGATCAGCGTGAGCACGGAGTAGGCGAGCGGGAGGAGCGCCACGACGGGCTCATTGAAGGCGTAGTAAAGCGCGGCCCAGACGAGTCCAGCCGGGACGATCAGGCTCGATGCGAGAGCGAACTGAACCTTGCGGTGACGCGTCTCTTCGTCATCGTCCGCCGCGCAGACGAGCGGCTCGAAGAAACGGCCCAACCGAAGACCGACGGCGGAATCGCCTGCCGGCACGCCGACGTGGGCTATCGTATTGCCGTTAGAAGGGATCGAGTCATAGGTCACGCATCGAAACCTGCGTGCGTGGGACGAGGACGAGCTTTAGAGGATGGTCGCATCTGAAGATAAGAGTGGGTCGGATTCTATCGAAAGGCCGAAGCGCGGCTCAAGACATCGGCGGGATTGTTCCTCCCGTCGAAGCTGTAACGCTCGATTCTTACAACGCACTCGTGGCACCACCGGGATGGTCGCGGCCGCGAGGCGGCGAAGGCGGCGGCGCGCTTTCGGGCGACAACTACTCCTATCGCCTGCTCGGCGGGTACCGTTTCGGCGACCGCTACTCCGTGGAGGCCACGCGGGGCCTCATGCCTGAAATCGGCGAGAAGTTCGAAATATTCGCAGTGCACGGCATCGCGGCGATGTCGTTCTCGAGGATCGGCCTATACGGCGGAGCGGGCTATTACGAGGCGTCGTTCGACAAAGGCATCCCGCTGCAGAGCGACGACTTCGAGATTCCGGGGATCGGCACGGCGGATCTGAGCGGCGTGAGCGACCATGAGCACCGGGACGACAGGGGCGTGACGGTGATCGGCGGCGTGAGGCTGGATTTAGGCCGCGGCAGTCTGCGCGCCGAGTACGAATGGCTCGACACCAGCAGCGCGTTCGCCGCGTCGGGCGTCAACCTGCTGTTCCTGATCCGGTTCTGATAAGACGGCCACAGCCGCCCTGGATCGATACGCGTTCTCGGTGTCGCGTGTAATGAGTCCCGAGCGCTCGAGCGAGCGGCCAATCCGTTGCAGCATCGACCGGCGTCGTGCGGCAAGTCGCCGCGCGGGCGGTGACGAGCGAACCAATCGCGATTGATTCTCGTTCGAGAAACGTTTCCGCGGAAGCGCGGATGCGTTGCCTGGCGATCGCGATACGTCCGCCGAGCCCATATATCGGGCTAAACCGCGCGCAACGCCGTGGCCACCGGCAAGCGGGCCGCCCGGATCGCGGGCAACAGCCCGCCGACGAAGCCGACCGCGCAGGCCCACAGGATGCCGAGCCCGAGAAGCGCCGGCGTCACCCGCACCTGGAACACGAGCGACGCGACCTGGTTGCCCATGCTGATCGTGTTGCCGCCGAAGAGCAGCCAGGCGGCAGCGGCGCCGATCAGCGCGCCGACGAGGGCAAGCAGCATGGCCTCGGCCAGCACGGACACGACGACGCCGCCCGAGCCGAAGCCGATCGCGCGCAGCGTTGCGATCTCGACCGTCCGCGCACTGACGGCCGAGTACATCGAGTTCAACGCGGCGAAGAGCGCCCCGAGGGCCATGATGGCCGCCACGACGTTGGTCACGACGGCCAGGATCGCCTGGACCTGCTGCGACTGCCCGCGGTAGTAGTCGGGCTCCCGAAGCACTTGGACGTCGAGCGTCGGGTCCGTTGTGATCGTCGCCTTCAGCTCGTCGAAAGCCTGAGGCGACGTCAAGAGCGCCGTGGCGCTCGACACCTGCGTGCGCTGGTAGGCGGACAGCAACGTATCCACGTCGGTGAGGATCCCCGACTCGAAGCTGTCACCGCTGCGAAACACGCCGACGATCGTCCACACGCTGCTGCGCAGCTCGACTCGATCGCCGATCTCGAGCCCCTGGTACTCGATCTGCGCATTGCGTCCGACGATCGCCTCCCGCAGCCCCGGCTCGAACATGCGCCCGGCCACGAGCTCGATCTCCGGACGCACGGTAAAGCCCTCCGGCGACATCCCGCGCACGGTCAGCGCTCCGAGACCGCCCTCCTTCTTCTCGAGATTCACGGCGATGATCATGTCGGTCGTCACGGCCGCCTCGCCGTCCGGCGTGCGGGCGATCCCGGGAGCGTTCAGGATCGTCGCCGTGGCCTCCGGCGACAGCACGCTCGAGATCTCGGACGTCGCGCCGTTGCGCAGGACGATCGCGCGGTTCTCGTTGCCCGACGAGATCAAAGTATCGCCGAGCCCGCGGACCATCGCGCCCACCGAGACGAGCACGCCGACGACGCCGGCGATCCCGATCACGATCACGAGCGAGCTGCCGATCCGCTGCGGCACGCTCTTCAGGTTCATGGCCGTCACGGCCGAGATTTGCTTGAGCAGCGTCATCGCTCGCCCCTCATCGCCCGGCCAGTGCGTCGACGATGCTGAGCCGCTGCGCGCGCCAGGCCGGGGGTAGAGCGCTCACCAGCGCGAGCAGCGCGGCGATCGCGAGGCCGGCCGCGACGACGACGCCCGGCAGCGGCATCGCGAGCACGCCCATCGCGCGAAATACGCTCGGGAAGGCGACCGCGGCGATCGCCAGCCCCGCGAGGGCCGCGACGCCGCAAAGAATCAACGATTCGGCCACGACGAGCCCGGAGACAGCCGCGTCCGGATAGCCGTAGGTCTTCAGCACCGCGAGCTCCGGGATGCGCTCGCGAACCGACTGCATCATCGTGTTCCCCGTCAGAAACAGCAGCGTGAACAGCACTGCGCCGACGATGGCGTTGACGAAGAAGTTGATGTCGCCGATTTGCGCGATCTGCGCGCGGGTAAAGTCTCTTTCGTTCTGCGTGATCGTCTCGTTCGGCGAATTCGCGAACAGGGCGTCGATCTTTTGCCCGATCTCCACGGCGCGGCTCGCGTCGCGGATCTTGGTCATGAATACCGCGACCGTGCCCCTGCCGAAGCTGCGCGACTCGTCGAAGTAGTCGTAGTGGAAGTAGACGTCGTCGGCGGGGAGCCCTTCGTCCCGGCTCTCCCAGATGCCGACGACGTCGAGCTCCCACGTGCTCGAGCCGTCGCGCTGCGTCCAGATCGTCGATCCGAGCGGAATGCGGTCGCCGATCTTCCACTCGAAACGCTCGGCCAGATCCCGGCCGACGATCGCGCCCGTTCGGGTTCGCATCATCGCCTCGAGCTGATCCTTCGGCAGGACGAACTCCGGATACATCTCCAGGAACTCGTCGATGTACACGGCGCCGGTATTGATCTGATTTCGCGGCTCCTGGTAGTAGCCGCCGAAATAGCCGTAAGGCACGACGTACTCGACGCCGTCGATGCTCTCCATCTGCGGCAGCACGGCGATCGGCAGCGGCTCGATGATGTTGATGCGGCTTTGCGTCATCAGCCGCGTCTCCTGCGTCAGCCCTTCGATCGCCGCGTCGAGCCCGGCCGTGACGCCGTGCATGATGCCGAACAGCGAGAACGCGACGACGATCGACAGTGCCGTGAGGCACGTGCGCACGCGCTTGCGCCAGAGGCCCGCCCAGATCAGCGGAAAATATTTCATGCAGCCGCCCCCACCGGGGCGTCGACGAGCACTCCCTTGTCCACGTAGAGCCGGCGGGACGCATGCTCGGCGGCCTTCGGATCGTGCGTCACCATGATGATCGTCTTGCCGTGCTCGCGGTTCAGCAGCTCGAGCAGCTCGAGGATCGATTCCGACGTCTCGCGGTCGAGATCGCCGGTCGGCTCGTCGCAGACGAGCAGGACGGGGTCGGAGACGAGGGCGCGCGCGATCGCGACCCGCTGCTGCTGGCCGCCGGAAAGCTCGGCCGGCTTGTGCTTCGCACGATCGAGGAGCCCGACGAGCTCGAGCGCGGCGCGCACGTTGCGCAGGCGCTCCTTGGCCTTGAGCTTCGTGAGCAGCAGCGGCACCTCGACGTTGCGCTCGGCCGTCAAGACGGGCAGCAGATTGTAGAACTGAAACACGAAGCCGACGTGGCGCGCCCGCCATTTCGCGAGCCGCCCCGGCGACAGCTGATCGAGCCGCTCGCCGGCGACGACGACCTCGCCGCGGTCGGGCCGGTCGAGGCCGCCGATGAGGTTCAGCAGCGTCGTCTTGCCGGAGCCCGACGGCCCCATCAGCGCGAGGAACTCGCCCTGCTCGACCTCGAGATTCAGCCCGTGCAGCACCTCCACGCGCTGCTTGCCGCGCACGTATCCCTTCACGACGTTACGGATCGAGACGATCGCTGCCATGCTCTACTCCTCGTTGGCAATTCGCACGCGGGCGCCGTCGACGAGCTGCGACGTGTCGCCGATCACGACCCGCATTCCGGCCGTGATGCCCGAAAGCACGATCCGGCCCGCGCTCGTCGTCGCCCCCAGGCGGACCGCGCGGCGCTCGACGCGGTCCTCGCGCACGACGAAGACGACGTCGGCGTCGCCGTCGGATGTCACCGCGTCGGGCGGAACGACGACTGCCGGCTGCACGGCCGGTGCGCTCGGCGCGTCATCGCCCGCGTCGAGAAACGACACCCGCACGCCCATCTCCGGCAGAATCCTCGGGTCTTTCTGGTCGAGACCGACTCTGACCTGCACGGTCGCCTTCGCGCGGTCCGCGGTCGGGATGATCGCGATCACGTGCGCGGGAATGGCCCAGTCCGGATAGGCGTTGAGCCGGACGGTCACGTCCTGCCCCTGCCGTACGCGATTGATGAAGCTCTCGCTGACGTCCACCTCGACCTCGAGCGAGTCCATGTCGACGATCGTGCCGATGCCGGTACGGGTGAAGCCGCCGCCGGCCGACACCGGCGAGACGATCTCGCCTTCCTGCGCAGCTTTGACCGTGACGATGCCGGCGAAGGGCGCCCGGACGATCGTGTCTTCCGTGTTGCGCTCGGCGACCCCGACGTTCGCCTCGGCGACCGCGAGCGCGCGCTCCGCGACCTCGACACTCATCCGCGCCGAGTCGTACTCGGCCTTCGCCGTGTCGAAATCCTGCTCGCTGATCACGCGCTTATCGAGCTGCTCCCGAAAGCGCTCGAAGATCGGCTGCGCGTTCTCGAACGCGACGCGAGCCGCATCCAGGTTCGCGCGTGCCTGGTCGCGCTGGGCGAGCGCCTGCGCGAGCTCGGCGCGGCGGTTCGTGTCGTCGAGCCGAGCGATGATCTCGCCCTCCTCGACGTGCTGGCCTTCCTCGATCAGGAGCTCGACGACCCGACCGGTGATCTTCGACGACACCGTGGCCTGCCGCCGTGCGACGACATAGCCCGACGCGTCGAGGATCGAGCCGCGACGCGCCGCCGCTTCCACGGCGCCGGGCTCCGCGACGGCGACGCGGACGATCGTCGCGGACGGCCGCCCGAGCAGGAGCCAGGCTGCCGCCGCGCCGCCCGCGAGCAGCAGGCCGATGCCGGCGGCCCAGGCAATCCGCGCGCCGCGCCGCGGCGCCGGCTCGTCGTCACGATCGATGCGCAACTGCTCGAGCAGCGTCGTACGTTGATCGATCAAGCTATTCGGCTCCTTTATCACCCGGCGTCGAGGGCGCATTCTCGCCGCCGTGCCGGCGAGAACGCGCAGCCTACCGCGCTTCCGGTCGAGACTCTACCGGCGCGACGATCGTCCGAAGACCGGAAGCAGGGGCGGGGTGATCGGGCTTTTCGTCGTTCGTTCGGCTGCGCATAGCAGATCGCGTGCCAACGCCGGTGAGCGCGTCCAAGCCATTGAGTCGGCGCGAATTGTCGCGATCGGATGCCGCCGGCGAACCGCGGAGGCACAGCCAGCAATTGGCCGTTTTCCCCAAAAGTCGCGGCGGACGGCCTATTCGTCGAGGACGAGGCGGCACTTCACGGTCGTCGGCTCGGCCGGATCCGTGCCCGCCCCGCCGGCGGTCGCCGCGGTGCTTTCGACGGGCACTTCCGTGCACACCGGAGTCGAGCGCATGTAGGCGGGCTTCAGGTGCGCGAACATCGTCGCCGTCGGACCGGGGTCGGTGCAGACGTCGACGAGCCCGAAGACGCTGAAGCCGCCGGAGGTCAACGCGTTGCAAAGCTCGGCCATGCGGCGGCCGAACCGGCTTTTCGCCTTGCCGGCCGAGAGCACGCTTCGGTCGCGCCCGCTGCCCCGCGCTTCGAACACGGACTCGTCGGGGGCGGCCTCCTCCGCCGGCGCCTCCTCCTCGGCGACGTCGTCCAGCGAGAAGGTGCGGTAGCGGTTCTCGCGCGCGATGCGCTCGGACGTTTGCTCGACCGCTCGGCGCCGCGCCTCCTCCGGGTCCACGTCGCGCACGACGTAGCGCCGGGGTGTGGGTTCGGCTTCGGTGCCGTCCTCGGGGGGGCCCTCGGGGCTCGCTTCGGTCTCGGCGGGTGCCTCCGGGCGTACTTCGGCTTCGGCGGGCACCTCGGGGCTCGCTCCAACCTCGGCGGGCACCTCGGGGGCGGGCGGGACCGCCGGCCGCGGCGGCGGGACGGCTTCCGCTCGAGCAGCCACCGCGGCGGGCGGGCGGGCACCGCTGTCCGCCGAGGCGCGTTCCGGCGGAGAGGGCGGAGCCTCCGGGGGCTCGGCCGGCGACCGCGGCACCTCGGTGACCCAGACGACGGCGGGCGGGGGCTCGGTCGGGAGGTCCGTCGCGACCCACGACAGGCGGGCCGTGGCGCCGAGCACGGCCGCGTGCAGCGCGATCGACAACAGCGCTGAGCGGCTGCGACGAAACGAGATGCGTCGGCGCGTCACTCGGTCCCCGTCGGGCCTCGGGCCACGGACAATGGTTGAACGCTCGGCCGGGGGTCATCATAAGCCAACGGGGGACGTGCGCGCCGGCGGTCGACGGGGCCGTGCGGCCCCCGCCCGGCATGGCGTATAGTCCGCGAAAGCGCCAATCGAGACAGGGGGAAGTTCCATGGCCCGGAATCGCACGCCGATGCGGCCGCGCTTCAGCCGCCGAACCTTCGTCCAGACTGCAGGCGCCGCGGCGGCCGTCGCGCTCGGCGGCGTGCCGCTTCGCGCGTTGGGCCAGGATCGGCGCCTCGCGTCGATCGGCGGCGTCGCGAAGACGCGCGCCGGGCGCGTGCGCGGCCTGCTCAAGGACGGCGTGCATCAGTTCTGGTGCGTGCCGTACGGCGCACCGACGGGCGGGCAGAACCGCTTCATGCCGCCGCAGCCGCCGGCGCCATGGACCGGCGTGAAGGATCACTTCGAGATCACGTTCGCCGCACCGATCGAGCCCGGCGCCGAAGAGCCCGCGCCCGTCGTCACGGCGCTGAACCGGCACACGCCGCAAAGCGAGGACTGTCTCACCGTCAACGTCTTCACGCCGGGCCTCGACGACCGCGCGCGGCCGGTCATGGTGTGGATGCACGGCGGCGGCTTCTCCGTCGGCTCCGGAAACTATCTGCTGTACGACGGCACGAACCTCGCGAAGAAGGAGGACGTCGTCGTCGTCGCGGTGAACCACCGTCTGAACGTCTTCGGCTTTCTGCATCTCGCCGATCTCGGCGGCGAGAAGTGGGCGCAGGCGACCAACGTCGGCATCCAGGATCTCGTCGCGGCGCTCGAGTGGGTGCGCGACAACATCGAGAGCTTCGGCGGAGATCCGAGCCGCGTCACGATCTTCGGCCAGTCAGGCGGCGGCGGGAAGACGACGACGCTGATGGCGATGCCGTCTGCGCAGGGGCTCTTCCATCGCTCGATCGCGCAGAGCGGCTCCGCGTTCCGCGGCATTCCGGCGGACCAGGCGAGCGAGGCCGCGGAGCGCTTCCTGCTCAAGCTCGGTCTGCGCACGGACCAGCTCGATCGCCTGCAAAGCATGGACTACCGTCGGATCCAGGCGGTCTACTACGCCGAGCCGCGGATCGAGCGGCTCGGCACCGGGCCCGTGATCGACGGCCGCATCCTGCCGCGGAATCAATGGGACCCGACGGCGCCCGCCTACTCGGCCGACGTGCCGTTCCTGACGGGCTCCACCGAGACCGAGAACGGCTGGGTCGGACCGCCGCCGTACGACCTCCCGGACGACGAGATGCTCGCACACTTCGTCGAGCTCGCGAACGACGATCCGGCGGAGGGTCGGCGCTTGCTCGATCTCTACGCACAGCTGCATCCCGATAAGCGCAACCAGATGCTATGGCTCACGGCGGAGTCGGACGCCACGCGGCGCTGGAACGCGCAGGAGCTTTGCCGGCTGAAGCACGAGCAGGGCGGGGCGCCGGCCTACCTCTACTTCTTCGACTGGTATTCGCCCGTGCACAACGGCCGCATGGGCGCGTACCACACCCTCGACATTCCGTTCGTCTTCTACAACCTCGACATCGCCGCGTCGATGACCGGATCGTCGCAGGAACGGTACGCGCTCGGGCACGTGATGAGCGCAGCCTGGGCGGCGTTCGCGAGAACCGGGGACCCGAACCACGCCGACATGCCGCACTGGCCGGCCTTCGACCCGGCGACGTATCCGACGATGATGTTCGGCGAGGAGGTTCGAATGCGGAACGACCCGAACCACGAGGCGCGCCTCGCGCTCGCGAAGCTGCGGAGCAGGCGAACCTGAAAAATGGTGTCAGACACCTTTTCCGCGAAAAAGGTGTCTGACACCTTTTTTTATGGCGCGACCGCGCCGCTTCAGTCGTACTCCGTGTACTTGCGCGCGTCGCCCTTCACGCGCTCGGCCGGGTACTTGCGCGCGTTCAGCGCGATCTTCTCGTCGGCCGCCGCGGGGAGATCCACGTCGAGCACGTCCGCAAGTCTCACGAGATAGAGCAGCACGTCGGCGATCTCCCTGCGCACGCGCTCGAGCTTTACGGGGTCGAGCGTGCGGCTCTGCTCTTCCGTGAGCCACTGAAACTCCTCGAGCAGCTCCGCGGCCTCTGCGGCGAGGGCCATCGACAGGTTCTTCGGCGAGTGGAAGCGCTCCCAATCGCGCTCCGAGGCGAACGCGCGCAGCCGCTGCCGCAGCACTTCGAGCGCGTCGCCGGTCATCGTTCGAGGTCCCCGATCGCTCATTCCCGGGCGCCGAGGCCCACGAGCCTCTTCAGCTCCTCGAACCTCGCGGGCTTCTGCACGAAGTGGTCGAAACCGGCCGCGCGCCAATCGATCTCCTTCGGCCCGCGGCCGGAGAGGCAGATGAAGCGGCAGCCGGAGAGCTCCGGGCGGCCGCGCAGCCGCCGGACGAGCTCCTCGCCCGGCATGTCCGGCAACCCGAGATCGACGACCGCGACGTCGAATCCGGAAGCGGAGCACGCGGCTTCCGCGGCCTCGGCATCGCCGGCGACCACGACCTCGCATCCCGCGTTCTTCAAGAGAAGCTTCAGCAGCGTGCAGCTGTCTCGATTGTCGTCGACGAGGAGAACCTTCGTGGCCGCCGCCTCCCGAGCGGCCGCCGCGGGAGCGAAGCCGTAAGCGCGGCGCCGGTCCGCGAGCTCCGCGGCCGTGACGTCCTGCGTGTAGTACGCGACGGTGTTCACGAGCGTCGCGCGGGCGAGCGGCTTGCTCAGGTAGTCGTCGCAGCCGCATCCGAGGCACTTCCGCTCGTCCTGCTTCATCGCGTTCGCGGTCAGCGCGATGATCGGCTTGTCGTACCCGCGGGCGCGCAGCTCTTTCGCCGCGGCGTAGCCGTCGACGACGGGCATCTGCATGTCGAGCAGAATCGCGTCGAACGGCGCGCCGCGCGCGGCGGCCTCGTCGACGCAACGGATGGCCTCGCGTCCGTCCGCCGCCAGCGCCACGCGGGCGCCCGCCTCCTCGAGCATGTGCTGCGCGAGATAGCGCATGTCGCGGCGATCGTCGACGACGAGCACGCTGCAGGCGAGCGCGCGCACCTCGACCCGCACGCCGGCGCTCACGCCCGAGCGCGCCCGCGGGTCGAACAGACCCACGCCCTTGAGATCGCCCGTGGCGACGGTCAGCGTGAACGTGCTGCCCTCGCCCACCTTCGTCGAGACCGTGATGTCGCCGCCGAGCATCCTGCTGAGCGCCCGAGAGATCGAGAGGCCCAGCCCGCTTCCGCCGAAGCGGCGGGTCACCGACGAGTCGGCTTGCGTGAACGGCTGGAAGAGCTTCGCGAGCGTCGTGTCCGGGATGCCGCAGCCGGTATCGACGATGTCGAACCGCAGCTGCGACTCGGCCGGCATCAGGCAAACGACGATCCTCACCTCGCCTTCGTCGGTGAACTTGATCGCGTTCTCGACGAGGTTGATCAGGATCTGCTTGAGGCGCGTCGGATCGGTTTCGATGGACTCCGGCAGGCGGCCGTCGAACTCGACCTCCAGCGCGAGTCCTTTCTCGGCCGCATGCAGCCTCAGCAGCGAATGCACCTCCCACACGAGCGCCGCGGGCTGCACTCTGCGGAGGTCGAGCTCGAGCTTGCCGGCCTCGATGCGCGAAAGATCGAGGATGTCGTCGATGATCTCGAGCAGATAAAGGCCGTTCGTCCGGATCGTATCGAGGCTTTGCAGATTGTCCGGATCCTCGAGCTGCCCGGCGAGGATCTCGGCGTAGCCGAGGATCGCGGACATCGGAGTGCGGATCTCGTGGCTCATGTTCGCGAGGAACTCGCCCTTCGCCCGATCGGCGGTCTCGGCGATGCGCCGCGCCTCGCGCAGCTCGTGCTCGGCCAGCTTCATCTCGGTAATGTCGAGCGCTATCCCGTGCCAGAGTATCGTGCCGTCGGGCTCGGCCACCGGGCTCGCGTACGACTCGATCCAGACATTTCCCTTGCGCGGGTGAGCGTAGCGGAACTGCGCGTGCCACATCCCCATCTTCGCCGCGGATTCCTTCGTGATCTCGGCGAGTCGGCGTCCGTCCTCCGGATGGATGCGTGCAAAGAGCGGCGCGGCGTCGTTCGCGACGTCCTCGGGCTCGAGCCCCCACGTGTCGCGCACGTTCGGCGATGTGTACGGGAAGGCCGGCGGCCCGCCGTCCGAGCGGACACGGAACGTGAAGAGCGTGCCCGGTGTCGCATCGGCGAGCCGGCGCAGCTGCTCGGCGAGCTGCAGTCGCTCGCGATCGGCCTGCTCCGCCTCTTTCCGTTGCGTGACGTCCTCGAGCGTGCCGATCATGCGCACGGGCCGGCCGTCCGCAAAGAAGGTCTGGCGGATGTCCCGTATCCAGCGGACGCTCCCGTCCGGACCCGGCGCCGTCCGGTACTCGAGCTCGCAGTGGCCGCCGCCCGAAGGGTCGAGCCCGCGCCGGGTGGCCTCGTCCACCCGCCGGCGGTCCTCGGGATGCACGCGCTCGAGATACGTGCGGTAACGAATCTCGGCATCCGGCGGCAAGCCGAAGAGCTCCTTCGATCGGGCGCTCGCCACCAGCTCGTCGGTTTGCGGGTGGTAGTCCCAGGTGCCGAGATTCGTCGCGAGCGTCGCGAGGCGCAACCGTTCCTCGGCCGCGCGCACCGCCTCGTCGCCCCGCCGCCGCTCGATCGCCTCCGACAGGGTACGCGCGATGCCGTCGATAAAATCGATGTCGTCGGCGCTGAAAGTCGCTTCGTGTCTCGTGTGCACGCCGAGGACGCCGATCGGACCGTCGGCGCCGGGGATGATCGTGCTGAGCCCGCTGACGACGCCGTGCTCGAGCAGCAGCGTTGGCGTGCCGAAGCGGGCATCGTCGTTCAGATTGCGGACGACCACCGGCGTGTTGGACGCGAGGGTATATACGGCCTGAGAGTCGCTTCCCTCATCGATCGTGACGTGGCCGATCACGCCTTCCCGCCACCCGTGCCCGGCCCGAACCAGCAGGCGGCCGTCCGGAAGGACCTCGAGCAACTTCACGAAGTCGGCCTCGAACGTCTCCTGCACGGTGCGCACCGCGTCCTGGATCAGCGCGTCGAGATCCTTCTCGCCCAGCGCCCGCCGCCCGAATCCCGCAAGCGCCTCTTGTTGCCGCTCGCGCCGGCGCAGCTTCTCCGTCGTGCGCTGAAGCTCGGTGACGTCGGCGAACGTCAGCACGACGCCCTCGACCCGATCGTCCGGCGTGCGGTACGGCAGGACGCGCCGCTGGTAGTGCCGATCGTCGGCCCGGCTGTGCAGCTGGCGCTCGCGGGGCTGCAGATCGCGGAGCACGGCACGGCCGTCCTCGACGAGCCACGGATCATCGATCGTCGCGGCGATGTCCGTAAGCGGCCGGCCGATGTCCGCGGCGATGAGATTGAAGAGCTCCGTGCAAGACGGCGTGAAGCGGCGTATCCGCCACTCGGTGTCGAGGATCAGCGTCGGCACGTGGCTGCTCGTGAGGAGATTGTCGAGGTCGGCCGTCGTCGTCTGAAGCTCCGCGACCTTGGCCTCGAGCTGCGCGTTGAGCGTCGTGAGCTCCTCGTTCAGGGACTGAAGCTCCTCCCTCGAGGTCTCGAGCTCCTCGTTGCCCGCTTGGAGCTCCTCGTTCATCGAGATGGCTTCCTCGTGAGAAGCCTTGAGCGCGTCGTTCGCGGCCTCGAGATCCTCGATGGTGCTGTTCAGCTGCTCGCGCACGGCGCCGAGCTCCTGGCGGAGCTCCTGCACGAGGCCCTCCTCGCCCGGCTCGTGGTCGAGCTCCGCGGGCGCAGACGGAGCTTGGATCTGCGCGACAGGCTCGAAGCTCAACAGCAACAAGCCGTCGTCGGCAGCGCCGCCCTCGAGCGGCCGGATCTTGCCGCTGCAGCGCCGCAGACGGCCGTCGCGGAGCACGCGGAATTCGAACTCGGCAGGCTCGCCCGTGCGGCGGACGCTGCGAAGCGCGGCGCGCAGCTTCGAGCGCAGCCCCTCGCGCGCGAGCTCGAGCACGTTCGGCGCTTCCGTGCCGACCTCCCCGAGCGATAGCTGCAGGTACAGATCCGCGGCGCCGTGCAAATACAGCAGCCGCCCTTGCGAGTCGACGACGGCAACGCCTCGATCGAGCTCCTTCAACAATTGCCTTTGCACGCGCTCGGGGATCCCCCGCGAGCGCGCCGGAAGCCGCAGCGGCAGCGGCGCCGGAGCGCGCAGGTTCGGCAGCCGCAGGCTCACGTCCGCGAACTGGCCGACCGGCAACGCCGCCGTGATGCCCGTGCGGCGGTAAATGCGCCACTTCTTCGATACCGGCGCGAACAGCGGCTGTGCTGCGCCGACGGTCTCGGAGGTGCCGAGAAACAGGTATCCGCCGTGCTTCAGCGCATATTGGAACGCAACCATCACGCGGCGCTGCGCGTCCGGCTCGAGATAGATCAGCAGGTTTCGGCAGCAAATCAAATCGAGCCGCGAGAACGGCGGTTGCGCGAGCACATTCTGCTCCGCGAAGATCACCGACTCGCGCAGCTGCTTCGACACGCGATACTCGTTGCCTTCTCGAACGAAAAATCGCGCGAGCCTCTCGCTCGACACGTCGTTTTCGATCGATAACGGGTAGAGCCCGGACCGCGCCGCGTCGAGCGCATCCTCTGCCACGTCGGTGGCGAAGACCTGAACACTGCGCGCAGCGCGGCCCGCGGCTTCGTTTCGCTCGTGCAGCAGCATCGCGAGCGTATAGGCCTCTTCTCCGGTCGCGCAGCCGGGCACCCACGCGCGGATCGGCGCGCTCCCGTCGTCGCTCGCCGCGAGCTCGCGCAGGACCCGCTGCTCGAGCACCGCCCACGCCTCGCGGTCGCGGAAGAAGCGTGTCACGCAAATCAGCAGATCGCGGCGCAGCGCTTGCACCTCGAGACGATTCGCGTGCAGCAGCTCGAGGTACTCGGATGCCCGCTCGATCTGGTTCAAGCCCATCCGGCGCTGAATGCGGCGCGACAGCGTGTTCTTGCGGTAGCGGCGGAAGTCGTGCGTCGTCTCCCGCCGCAGCAGCTCGGTGATCGCCAGCAGCTCCTCGTCGCGGAGCCGCTGCGGAGCATCGCCGGACGAATCGGCGGCTGCCGGCTGAAGATAGGAGTGCTGCGCGTAGCTCAGCAGCTTCTCCGGCATCCGCTCCACCGGCAGGATCATGTCCACGTGCGCCATCGCGAACGCCGTCTTCGGCATGCAGTCCGCGGCGCCGTTCGGCGGCTCTTCGACGATCGTGAGGCCGCCGTTCTCCTTGATGTCGCGCAAGCCCCCGACGCCCCACAGCCCGCCGCCGGACAGCACGACGGCGACGCCGCGCTCGCCCGCGTCCGCGGCGAGCGTGGCGAGGAACCTGTCGAGGGGAGCGGCGCCGCGCGCGCGCCTGCACTTCGACGCGTGCAACACGCCGCCGCGAATCGTCAGCGCCATGCCGGGGGCGGGAAGGTAAACCGCGTTCGGCTCGACCGGGGTGTCGCTCGCGACCTCTTGGACCGGCGCGATCGCTTCGTGCTCCAGCGCCGCGGGCCAGCTCCCTTCGGCATGCGGCGGGCCGTCCGGGATGATCACGAACGCGATGCCCGACCGAGGCGGGGTCGCGCGCAGCAGCGCGAGCAACGCTTCGGTCCCGCCGGCGGAGACTCCGACGCCGACGATCAGCGGCCGACTCGAGCCGGGCGGGCACGGGGGCGCTCCTCGGCCGGACGGCGAGGAGCCGCGCGTCGCGGGAGGCGACGAAGCCGCACTGGGGGAATCCGGCAATTCTCCTCCCGGATGCCGTCGCAGATCGAGCCGGGAATGTTAGCAACAAATCCGCGCATCGGGTCTGCGCCCGGGGCCGTCGCCGCTAGCGCGAATGAGAAGCGTTGGCAAATGAGAGAATGTTGCAATAAGCTCGACGGCGTGCTCAGGCTGCGAAAGAGGTCGATCGTGATTCGAAAGACGGTGTTCTGGATCCATCTCGCCTGCGGCGTCACCGCCGGCATCGTCATCCTGATGATGTCCGCGACGGGTGTGCTGCTGACTTACGAGCGGCAAGTGGTCGCCTGGGCGGAACGGTCGATGCACCGCGAGCCGGCAGGGCGGGAAGCGCGCTCGATCGACGCGCTGGTTGCGGCGGTCGAGCAGCAGGCGCCGCAGTTCCGCCCGACGTCGGTGACGGTCCCGCGCGATCCCGCCGCCCCAGTCGCCGTCAGCGCCGGACGGTCACGCTCGCTTTACGTCGATCGGTACACCGGCGAGGTGCTCGGCGAAGGCGCCGAAGGTTTGCGCGCGTTCTTCGACGCCGTGACCGGCTGGCACCGCTGGTTCAATGCGGAGGGCGACGGCCGCGCGATTCCGCGCGCGATCACCGGCGCGAGCAATTTGATGTTCCTGTTCCTGATCCTCAGCGGTATGTATTTGTGGCTGCCGCGGGTGTACCGCTGGGCTGCGTTCAAGACGCGGCTGCTGTTCAACCCGCGCGCCGAGAGCGGCAAGGCGCGCGATTTCAACTGGCATCACGTGTTCGGGATCTGGTCGGCGATTCCGCTGGCCGTGGTCGTCGCGACCGCCGTCGTCTTCTCTTACGGATGGGCCAACGACCTGGTCTATCGGAGCTTCGGAGAGGAGCCGCCCGCGCGAGGCCGCGGCGGCCCGCCGCCTGCACGTACCGAGACGGCGCGAGCCGAGCCGGCGGCGTTCGCCCCGCCCCTTTCGCTCGACGCCCTGCTCGCGCTCGCCGCCGCGCATTCGGAAGCCTGGAATCGCATCACGATCCCGTTGCCGGATGCCGCGGCGACGCAGGTCGCGCTCACGATCGACCGAGGCAACGGCGGGCAGCCGCAGCATCGGCATACGCTCGTGCTCGATGCCCGAAGCGGCGAGGTCCTCGAGTGGCGCCCGTTCTCGGCGGAATCCCCCGGACGGCGCGCCCGCACGCTGATCCGCTACCTGCACACCGGCGAGGCGCTCGGCCTCGTCGGGCAGACGATCGCGGGCCTCGTCTCGCTGACGAGCCTCGTGATGGTCTGGACCGGCCTCGCGCTCGCCTACCGCCGCCTGATCCGGCCGTTGCTTCGCCAGGGATGAAAGCGCGGGGCCGCCGACAAACGCGAACGCCTCTCATTTGCAATCGCTCAGAGAATGCGTATCATTCGCATTTACGGCGCATACGAAGAATAGGGAGGTTTTCCGCATGTCGAAGTCCGCTCGGATCCGGTCCCGGCAGGCCACGGTGCCCGGGACCCTGGCAGGTGCCATCGGCCTCGCGCTCGCGTCCGCCTCGGCGCAGGCACAGCCGCGCGCCGGCGACGAGATCGTCGTTCAAGGACGCACGCTGCCGGCCGAGGCCTCGTCCGACAAGTTCACGGCGCCACTGCTCGATACGCCGAAGTCGGTGACGATCGTGACGAGCGAGCTGCTCGAGGAACGTGCGGCGACCTCCCTCGTCGAGGCGCTGAAGAACGTGCCGGGAATCACGTTCAACGCCGGCGAAGGTGGTCAGCCGGCCGCGGACAATCTGCGCATCCGCGGCTTCGACGCCGGCGCGGACGTGTTCGTCGACGGCGTTCGGGACGCGGGCTCCCAGACGCGCGACATCTTCGCCCTCGAGCAGGTCGAGGTGGTCAAGGGGCCCGCGTCGGCGTACGCCGGGCGGGGCGCCGCCGGCGGCACGGTGAACCTCGTGACGAAGAAGCCGCGCGACGAGAGCTTCCTGAGAGCGAACGTCGGTGCGGGCTCCGACGCCTATCTCCGCGCGGCGCTCGACGCGAACTACCGTTTCGGGGATAGCGCGGCGTTGCGCCTCAACCTGCTCGATCACGACGCGGACGTTCCGGGCCGCGACGGCGTCTTCATCTCCCATCAAGGCATCGCGCCGTCGCTCGCCTTCGGCCTCGGCAAGCCGACGCGCATCGACGTGGGCTACTACCGGTTCCGCACCGACGACATGCCGGATTACAGCATCCCGTACGGCCGCAACGCCGACAACACGGAGCCGGCCGGCGAGCCGGTCGACGTCGACCGCGACACCTTCTACGGCTTGCTGAACCGCGACTTCCAGAAGACGAGCGCCGACATCGGGACCGTGGCGGTCGAGCACGCGTTCCCCGGCGGCCTGACGCTCCGGAACACGACGCGGTACGGAGAGTCCGGCAACGCCTACATCGTCACGAACCCCGACGACGGCCGCGGCAACGTCCCGCACGGCTTCGTGCTCCGCAACGCGAAGAGCCGCAACTCGGAGACCACGACGCGGGCCAACCTGACGGACGTCACCGGCGAGGCGCAGCTCGGCGGCACGGCCCACTCCTTCGCGTTCGGGCTCGAGGTCGGCAACGAGCGGATGCGCAACCAGGGCTACGAGGTCGAGACGCTGTTCGAAGGCCGCGCAAACGAGGACCTCGCCTCCTCGTGCAGCTTTCCGGGCGCCGTCGGCGCGCCGTCCCGCTACAGCTGCACGACGCTTCTCGACCCCGACCCGTCCGATCCCTGGTTCGGGACCATTACCCCGTCGGACCGGATCACCGTGGCGGAAACCGACACCCGCTCCGCGTACGCGTTCGACACCGTTCGCTTCGACGACCGCTGGTCGCTGAACCTGGGGCTGCGCTACGACGACTACTCGACGCGGCAAACGCAGACGGAGGCCGGCGTCTCGACCACGCTGCGCAACGACGCCGATTTCTGGAACTACCAGGCCGGGCTCGTGTACAAGCCCGCGCCGGCGGGCAGCCTGTACGTCTCCACCGGCACGTCGTCGAGCCCTTCGGGGAACACGCTCGGCGACGGCACCGAGAACCTGTCGGAAGGCAACGCGGATCTCGAGCCGGAGCGCAGCCGCACATACGAGATCGGCACGAAGTGGGCGCTGCTCGACGGGCGGCTGTCGCTGGCCTCGGCCGTCTTCCGCACGGACAAGAGCAACGCTCGAGTGCCGATCGAACCGGGCCGCGGCGCGCCGCAGCTGACCATCGGCGAGCAACGGATCGAGGGATTCGAGATCGGCGTCGTCGGGCAGCTGAGCGAGGCGTGGCAGCTAATGGCGAGCTATACGCGGCTCGACGGCGAGATCGTCGACGACGGCCCGATCGATGCGAACGAAGGCAACGCCTTCCCGAATACGCCCGAGAACAGCGCAAGCCTTTGGACGACCTACGACGTCCTGCCGTCGCTCACGATCGGGGCCGGCGCGACCTACGTCGACATGCGCTTCGGCGATCCCGAGAACACCGTCTGGGTGCCTTCGTACGTGACGTACGACGCGATGGTGTCCTGGCGTGTCGCACCGCGGATGCAGCTGCGCCTCAACGTGCAGAACGCGACGGACGAGACCTACTTCACGCGTCCGTACCGGTCGCATTACGCGGCGATCGGCCCGGGCCGGCTCGCCATCCTCTCCTTCGATTACGAGCTATAGAAGCCTGTCCGAGTCGTGAGCGGCGTCCCCGCAAACATCGAGACTTGATGCGCCGCGGAACGCCGGGGGACCGCCGATGCTGCTACACATTCCGGACGTGCTGACGGACGGCCAGATCGCCGAATGCCGGCGCATCCTCGATGCTGCGGAATGGGTGGACGGCGCCGTGACGGCCGGGTTCCAGTCGACCCGCGTGAAGCGCAACCGGCAAGTGCCGGCGGATTCCCCGGCCGCGGCGCGCGCCGGGCGCATGATCCTCGACGCGCTCGACGCGAGCTCGCTGTTCGCATCCGCCGCGCTGCCCGCGCGCGTGTTCCCGCCGCTTTTCAACCGCTACGAAGGAGGCGAGGCGTTCGGCACGCACGTGGACAACGCGATCCGCCCCGTGCCCGGTACGCCGCACCGCATTCGCACGGATCTTTCCGCGACGCTGTTTTTGAGCGCGCCCGACGAGTACGAAGGGGGTGAGCTCGTCATCGACGACACGTACGGGCCGCGTTCGGTCAAGCTGCCGGCCGGCCACCTGGTTCTCTATCCCGCCACGAGCCTGCACCGCGTGCTGCCCGTGACGCGCGGCGCGCGCATCGCATCCTTCTTCTGGGTGCAGAGCCTCGTGCGCGACGATGCCCGGCGCACGCTGCTCTTCGACCTCGATCTCGCGATCGTCCGTTTGCGGCAGCGAGTCGGCGACGACGAGGGGATCGTCGCGCTGACCGGCGTCTATCACAACCTGCTGCGGCAATGGGCGTCGCCGTGAAGGCGGCGATCGCGAAACCGTAGAGGAATGGCGACACTTTCATCGGCGCGCGGCCCGCGTGCTACTCTCCGCGCGCCGGTCGGTCGAGCGCCGATCGTGCCGTCTACGGAGGTGCGCTGCGCGCCGATGCAGTGAGGCGCGCAGGCCTGAAGAGCGCCAACAACCAACAACGAAATCGCCCGGGGCTCGTCCCCGGAACCGCCTGAGCCGGGGTCGAATCGTCCGCAAGCCGGTTCGTTCCCCGGCTCTTCTTTATCGACGCTTCTTTTACGCGCCTTTATGGGCGCTTCTCTGCGCGCCGTTCCGCGCGGCGGGATCAGTGAGGCGCGGCGCGCTTCAGCTTGTGAACCGAGTCGCCGTAGTACTCGATCATCGCGCGGTTCAAAGCACGCGGGACGTCGCTCGTGAGACCGTTCGGATCGATCACGAGGTACTTCATCCGGCGGTCGGTGGGGTGCGGCTCGTACTTGACGATGCCGACATTGCCGCCTTCGGCCGTCAACGACCAGACCACGCGAGAGGCGGTCGAGAACGGCATGTTCAGCTTTTTCACGAGCGACACCAACGTGTGCGGGTGCCCGTCCGCTTCGGCGACCAGGATCTCGAGCGCCACGAGGTACTGCGCGAGCGTGATGTGTGGGAAGCTTTCGTAGATGCACTCGAGCGCGGCGAGCATCGCACGCCGGACGCCCTCGGCATCGAACTCGCGGTGAATCTCCGCGTCGAGCCGCTTCTTTTTCGTCCTTGACTTCTTTCTGAGTTGTGTCGCCATTCGGACCTATCGTAGACGAGTCTTTGGATCTGTCAACGCGGATGAATGCGTTCTACCCGCTCTCCAGGATCTGCTATTGGCCGATCCGAGAACACTCCCGGCCCGGCGTGTTGTAGGTGCCCGGGAAAACCTGAATGCAGCGGTCGGTCAGGAACCAGAAACGGAACCTTTGCGCATGTTGCTAAAGTGGGACGCGCATGAATATAGGCAGGAACACCGAGGCACGCTTACCTACCTTCTCCGGAGGAGCGAGGCGCCCGGCGCCGCGCGACCGATCGGGCTGTTTTCGCCTTACTCTACAACGGCCTGCATGACTGCGGTCTCGAAGTCGTCGAGCATCGAGCGAACCGAGGTCTGCGCGAGGATGATCGCAACGAGGTCCTTCTGCGGGTCGACCCAGAAATGCGTGCCGTAAAAGCCGCTCCACCCGAAACTTCCCTCGGATAGCCAGGTGCCGCGCTTCGCGGGATCGGTCACGACGCGCACGCCGAGCCCGTAGCCCTCGCCCGGCTGGCGGCCGGGCAGCGTGTCCGGAACGAAGACGGAGCGCATCATCTCGACGCTTCGCGGGCTCAGGATGCGACGGCCGTTCAGCTCGCCGCCGTTCGCGAGCATCATCGCGAAACGGGCGTAGTCCTCGGCCGTCGTCATCAATCCTCCCGCCGCCGAGAAATACCGCTCGCCGGACATCGAGTCCGGATCCTCGCGCGGCACGAGCTTCCCTGCCGCGCTGTAGGCCCAGCGCGTTCCCGGTTGGAACTCGAGCGGCGAGCGGCCGCTCTGCTCGGTCCACGCGACCCCGAGCTCATGGCGCCGGTTCTCACTGCGGATGCGGGCTCGGCCGTGCCGGCCGAGCCCGTTCGGTCTTATGACGCCGCCGGCGAGTTTGGTCTTACGACGCGGCCGGCGACGCTTTCAGCTCGGCGCGCTCCTCTTGTTCCTCGTGCTCCTCCGCGGGCTCGTCGGGCCTGAGCTTCAGGAACGCGAGCAGGCCGGCCGCGCACAGCGAGCCGAGGCCCATGATCAGGGCCACGGTGTGGAGCGGGATCCCGCCGTCGAAGAGGAAGCCGGAGATGATCGGGGCAAGGACCGCGCCGCCGCGGCCGATGCCGATCGCGACACCGGTGCCCGACGCGCGCACATGCGTCGGGAACGCATGCGCGAAGATGGCATAGAGCCCGACGATGCCGGCGTTCGTGCAGAACCCGGCGGCAAAGCAGATCATCGACAACCGGACGAGATCCTCGGGCGTCCGCCCGAAGATGACGACCATGACCGTGGAGAGCACGAGCACGGCGATCGTCAGCGGCTTCAAGCCGAAGCGCAGCGTCAGCAGCCCGAAGACCGCCCCGCCGGTGGCGCCGCCCGCATTCACCCACGTCAGGACGCCGGCCGCCGCCGCGGCCGTGAAGCCCATGTCGGCGACGATCTTCGGCACCCACTTGATGATGAAGTAGAACGTCGTGATGTGGAAGAAATAGGATGCGGTTACGATCAGCGTGATCGCGATCAGCGCCGGCGTGAACAGATCCGTTGCCGAGCGCTTGCGCGCCGTCTCCGAAACGCTCGGGAGCGCGGAGATCGCGGCATGGCCCATCCGGGCCAGCGTGCCGTTGATGCGCTCCAGCGCGCCCGCCGGCTGCTTGCGCGCGAGCCAATGAACCGACTCGGGCACGAAGAAATAGACGAGCGGAATGAAAATCGCCGTGAGCGTCGTGCCGAAGTAGAACACCGAGCGCCAGTTGTAGTTCGCAAGGAGCGGCACGACGAACAGGCCGCCGACGACGGCGCCGATCGGATAGCCGATCGCCATCAGGGAGACGTTCAGGTGCTTGCGCTTCTTGTTGGAGAACTCCGCCGCGACCGCGTTGATCGCCGCGAGCATGCCGCCGATGCCGAGCCCGGTGATGATGCGCCAGATCGACAGCGACACGAGCCCTTCGACCGTCGTGACCATGAACATGCCGACGGCCATGACCAACAGGCAGCCGAGCACGGTCCGCCGCCTGCCGAGGGCATCCGCCACGCCGCCGAGCAGGATCGAGCCGAACGCCATGCCGATCAGCTCCATCGACAGCACGATGCCGAGCTCGGCCCGGTCCATGCCCCACTCCTCGGCGATCCCCGGCGAGGCAAAGCTGATCGACATGACGTCGAACCCGTCGAGGGCGTTCAGGCCGATCGTGATCGCCACGGCGACGATCTGCATGACGCTCATCGGCGAATTCAGGATGGTTTCGCGCGGATCCGTATTCACTGCCCCAGGCCCCCCAAGTTGGCTCGACCGCCGAGGGTAGCATCTTTTGCGCCGTCCCGCCCACGTCCGCCCCGGCCCGGACGGCGTCCGCAGGCGTGCAGGCCGGTGGCGGATCGAGAACGGGCTGAAACTGGCCCTGGAACATTCCCGCCGAACGGCGGCATTCCGGAAGGCGGTCCTCCCGGACGGCGGGGTAGACCCGCATGAGGCATCGGCCGGACGGCAATGGTAAGGTGGCGCGCCCGGAGAGACTCGAACTCCCGACCACCTGGTTCGAAGCCAGGTACTCTATCCAACTGAGCTACGGGCGCGGTGCCGGTCGCCCGCCGGGCGAGCCCGCCGGGAAGTCGGGATTGTCCATGAACCGGCGCGGCCGCACAACGAGCCCCGCGGGCGCGTGCGAGTGCCCGGTCGGCTTCCGCCCCGCGGAAGCCCCTTTCGACCGCCAGATGTCGTAGGATAGGGGCGCGCCTGCGCAGACGATGTTTTGAACACAGGGGAGCGCGCGGGTCCCGTCACATCGCGAGCCGGCGCGAGCCTGCCGCTCGGCGGGGGGTTCTGCGCCAAGCCGAAACAATATTCACAACACGGAGAGCATTGAAGATGAAACGTGCGAACGTCTCGAGGCCGATCTTTATCGCCGGGATCAGCTGCGCCGCCTTCGCCGGTGTCGCGCTCGCGGCCCCCGTCGAGTACGAGATCGATCCGAACCACACGCATCCGACCTTCGAGGCCGACCATATGGGCGGTCTTTCGAAATGGCGGGGCCTGATCAGGTCCTCGTCCGGAGCGGTCACGATGGACAAGGAAGCGCAAACCGGAACGGTCGAGGTCACGATGGACATGACGACGATCGACTTCGGTCACGATCGGCTGAACGAGCACGCGAAGACGGCCGACATGTTCAACGTGGCCGAGTTCCCCACGGCGACCTATACGGGCGAGCTGGTCGACTGGCAGAACGGCGCCCCCACGGCCGTGGACGGCATGTTGACGCTGCACGGCGTGACCCAGCCCGTGAGGCTCACGCTGAACAGCTTCAAGTGCCAGCAGCATCCTCAGCAGGGGCGTGAGGTCTGCGGCGCGGACGCCGAAGCGCAGATCAACCGCGCCGACTTCGGCATCAACTTCGGTCAGAACTTCGGCTTCGACATGGGAGTCACCCTGCGCATCCAGGTCGAAGCGCTGGCGAAGCCCGAGTAGCGCTCGAAACGAGAGCCACCCGTGCCCCGTGCGGCGCGAGCCGCACGGGGCATTTTTCATTCGCCGCCCGTGTGCAGCGCCGCATGCGCCCTGCGTACGGCGGCCTCGCGGTTGCCTCGCGGCGGGTCGGCGGCGAGATGCAGCAGGGCCGCCCGCACGACGTTCTTCACGTCGCCTTCGGGCAGCAAGTCGCACAGCGCGAGCGTCAGCTCCGCGGTCGCTTCCTCGACGCAGGCGCCCCGATCGAAGGCTTCCACGGCTTCGTCGAAGCGGCGCCTGACCTCGGCTTCGCCGTCGTGCATCTCGTCCATCGGCATGCCGGGACAATGCGCATGCGGCGCCGAGAATTCAAGCGGCGGGCGCCGCGCCGCGGGCTCTTCCGTACAATGTTCCCGTGAAATCCTGGCTCGACATCGCGCTCGACCGGTTCCGGAACGACAACGACGCGCTCGCGGTCGCCACCGGCTCGCTGCTCGCGCGCGTCGTGCCGGACACGGCGCTGCACGCGCGGCTCGCGAACACGCTGTCGATGCTCGAGCACCTCGGCAGCCACAAGATCATGGCCACGCAGCACTCCGCGCTCATCGACCAAGCGACGCTGCGGCACGTCGCCGAGGAGGCCTATCACGCCTATTTCATGAAGCGGCAGGCCGAGAGAGCGGCAGGCGCCCCCCTCGAGTACGTGGATCGGGACTTGCTCGCGCCGGCCGCCGCACGGATGTACTTCCAGCGCCTCGAAGCGGCGATGGTCCGTACGCTCGCCCGGCAGCGCAGCGTGCGCGCCACCTACTTATATATGTCGATGGTCGTCGAGTTCCGCGCGCTGTGGTTCTACCGGCTGTATCAGCAGACGCTCGCCCGCGCGGGCGGCGCGCCCACGCTGAAGCGCGTGATCGGCGAGGAGCAAAACCATCTGGTCGACGTCGCGCGCCGGCTCGAGACGGCGGGCGAGCTGAGCGACGCACGCACGGACGCGTTCCTGGCCGTCGAAAAGGGTCTTTACGCGCGGCTGCTCGGCGCGATGCAGCGCGCCGCGGCGTAGGGAATACGGACGCTCGTCTTTATTCCTCGTCCGTGTCGCCGGCGGCCCCCGCCTCGTCGTCGCGGCCGCTCTCGGGCTCGGCGGCTCCGCCCGCATCGGAGTCCCCTCCGTCGTCCTCGAGCGTCTCCGGATCCACCGGCACGACCTCGAATCCGCCCTCGCCTTCGCCGGCTTCCTCGACGGCGCGAAGCTCGGCGAGGTCGGCCTCGGAGATCGGGTGGAACTGACCGAGCTGGCACGTGAAGCCGCGCGTCAGCCCGAAGGCCCACTGCTCCAGCACGGTGATGGTGTCGATATCGCAGAGTCGATTGCTGGTCGGGCTGTACATGAAGCGCTCCTCGCGCTTCAGGCCGGGGCACTCGCGCGAGAGGTGGTTCAGGTAGATCCCGCCGTCGCGCATCAGAAAGATCAGCGTGCGGTCGTCGATGACCTCGGTCTCGTCGACACGGTTCAACGAAATGCACCGCTCCGGAGCCCGGTCGACCAATTCTTCCTCATCATCGTCCTGCGCGCCGACCGGGACCGCGGCCAGAACGAGCACTGCGCCGGCGAAAGGCGCAAGAAAAAGCGGTGCGTGCATGAACATTCCTCCCGGCGCCCCAGCGGCCGCCCGTGGCGAACACCCGAGATGCGGCTGCACGGCTCGGCAGCGTGAGCCGGGCCCGATTACTCCGCAACCACCGCCACGGAGACTGCCGCAGCGTCCACTATAGACCAGGCGGCGAACCGTTGATTCCCGCGGGGGGCGGAGGGCCGGGCGGCTTACGGCGTATGATCCGCCCGTGACGCGAGAAGCTTCCAACCTGCCCGACCCGGCCGTCCTCGAGGCCTTCGGCCTCGTCCCCGGCGGCGCTCGGCCGGCCGAGTCGGGACTGATCAACCGCACGTGGCATGTCGTCTCCGCCGGCGGGGAGCCGCGCGTGCTCCAGCGGGTCAATCCGATCTTCCCCCCGGCCGTGAACGAGGACATCGACGCGCTCACCCGCCACCTCGCCGCCCGCGGGCTTGCGACGCCGCGCCTCGTGCCGACTCTCAACGGACGCTTGTGGCTCGAGCACGCGGGCGCCGTCTGGCGCGTGCTGACCGCCGTGCCCGGCGTGACCCATGACGCGCTCGCGGCGCCGGATCAGGCGCGCGAGGCGGGGCGCGTGCTCGCGGCCTTCCATCGCGCCGTCGCCGACTTCGACCGCCCGCTCCGGAACGCTCGCCTCGGCGTGCACGACACCCCCGCGCAGCTCGCCGCGCTGCGGCGTGCGCTCGCCGAGCATTCGCGCCATCCCGCGATCGAGGAAGCCGAGCGTCTCGCCGCGCGCATCTTCGCTCACGCCGACCGGCTCGCGACGCAGCCCGCCGCGCCGGATCGGGTCGTGCACGGCGACCCGAAGATCTCGAACATCGTGTTCGACGAGGCGACCGGCCGCGCGGTCTGCCTGATCGACCTCGACACGCTCGCGCGGATGCCCGTCGCGATCGAGCTCGGCGACGCGATGCGATCGTGGTGCAACCCGGGCCTCGAGGACTCCCCGGACGCACGGCTGTCGCTCCCGTCGTTCGAGGCCGCGATGACGGGCTATGCGGAATCGGCCCGAGGCTGGCTCGGCGAGCGCGAATGGATCGCGATTCCCGACGCGACGCTGACGATCACGGTCGAGCTCGCCGCGCGCTTTTGCGCCGACGCGCTCGCCGATCGGTATTTCGCGTGGGACCCGAATCGGTACGCGAGCCGCAGCGCGCACAATCTCGCGCGCGCGGCCGGCCAGCTCGCGCTCGCCGACTCGATCGGCGCATCGATGGATGCGCTGCGCGCGATCGTCGCCGACGCATTCCGCGGCTGAGCCGCGCCGCGCGACATTCAGTGCCGGCGGCGCCGAGGCCCTTAACCGAGTCGCGCCGCCGTGCGCGCCGACGATGACATTCCTGTGACACAAATGCGGCGGGCGCTGTGCTATCCCTACGCGCGTCTCGCAGCTCCGGGAGGAGCAGTTGCTGGATCGGCTTTCGATGATCGGCGTCTCGTGGCGCCAGGGCGGCACGGACGCGCTCGCCGAATTCGCGCTCGCCGAGGACCGCGCCCCGGAGCGGCTACGCGAGTTCGCGCGCAAGTTCGCGCTCGCCGAGCTCGCCTATCTCGCCACTTGCAATCGCGTGGAGCTGATCTTCGCGCGGACCGAGGACACGCCCGAGCCGGACCTGCGGCGCGCCGCGTTCGAGATGCTGACGGGCCGGGCACCCGCGTCCGGCGAGGCCGAGCGCCGCTTGCGCGCATGGCAGGGCGAAGGCGCGGCGGAGCATCTGTTCCTGATTGCGGCCGGGCTCGACTCGGCGTGTGTCGGCGAGACGGAGATCGTCGGCCAGGTGCGCGCCTGCTACGAGCAGGCCGAGCGTTTGGGGCTCGCGGGCCCCGCGCTCGCGCTCGTTTTCGACGAGGCGCTGAAGATCGCCGCGCGCGTACGCGGCGAGACGCGGGTCGGCGAGGGCCGGGTGTCGCTTGCCGAGATCGCAGTGGACCTGATTCGCGAGCGGCTCGCGAAAACCGGCGGAAACGTCGCGCTGGTCGGCGTCTCGCCGATGACCGAGCGCGCCGGCCGCGCGCTCGCGTCGTCGCCGGCGGGGCTGCTCGTCGTGAACCGGACCGCGTCGAAGGCCGAAGCGCTCGCGGCCCGCTTCGGCGCGCGGCATCTCTCGCTCGCGTCGTTCATTGACGCGCCGCCTCCGGTCGAAGCCGTGCTGTGCGCGACGGGCGCGCGCCACGCGGTGCTGACCGAGCCGGCGCTCGCGAGACTCCACGCGGCCGCCGAGTCCGGCCGGCCGCCGCTGATCGTCGACATGGCGATCCCGCCGGACGCCGATCCCGCGGCCTGCGCGAAGCTCGGCATCCCGAGGGTCGGCCTGGACGAGATCGTGCGCCGCGCCGAGGCGAACCGGGCGGCACGGCTGATGGAGGCCGCGCAGGCACGGGAGTACGTCGACCGCGCGCTCGCGGAGCTGCGGGACCGCTTCGCCGAGCGCTACTACGGCCCGCTGTTCGGCACGCTGCAGCAGCGCTACCGGCGCACGGCGCAAGAAGGCGTCCAGCGCCTGCTGAAGAAGGAGCTGAAGGGGCTCGGCGACGCGGAGCGCGCGGCGATCGAGGCGTGGACCGAGGCGCTCGCGCGCCGGTTCGCGCACATCCCGTGCCTCGGGCTGAAGGGACTGCTCCATCGGGGGCCGGACGGCTCGATCGAGGCGTTCCTGAGCGGCCTCGACGCCGAGTTCGCCGACGAGCTTCGCGCGGCGCTCGGGCGCGCTGCCGGGGCCGGCCGGCAGGGGCCGGCCGGCGGGGACGAGACCGCGGCCGCGTCGGTTGCGGAGACGAAGCGGTGAAGCTCGCGCTCGGCACGCGCGGCTCGGAGCTCGCGCTGATGCAGTCCGGCACTGTGGCCGATCGGCTGCGCGCGGCCGGGCATACCGTCGAGATCGTCCCGATCCGAACCGCCGGTGACCGCTCGCAGGCACCGTCGTTCGGATCGATCGGGGCGCAGGGCGTGTTCGTCCGGGAAATCGAGGAGGCGCTGCTCGACGGGCGCGTCGACCTTGCGGTCCATTCGTTCAAGGACCTGCCGACGGCGTCGCCGCAAGGACTCGCGATCGGGGCGATTCCGCTGCGCGCGGATGCGGCGGACGTGCTGCTCGTGCGCGCGGACGCGTGCCTGCTGCCGTCCCGGCGGGACGAAGGCTCGAGCGCTGCCGCGGCGCGGGCGTCGGCCGGGGCGCCGGAGTCGGCCGGGGCGGCGCCGCGCGAGACGGCCGATGTCGGGCTCGCGCTGTGCCGCGGTGCCCGGGTCGGCACGTCGTCGGTCCGGCGCGCGGCATGGCTGCGGCACTTTCGGCCGGACGTCGCGGCGCTGCCGCTCCGCGGCAACGTGCCGACGCGCATCCGCAAGCTTCGCGCCGGCGACTACGACGCGATCGTGCTCGCGGCGGCCGGCATCGCGCGTCTGGGCGAGGCGCTCGACGAGTGGTTGCCGGACATCGTCGCGGTGAGGCTCGACCCGCGCCGCTTCGTGCCGGCACCGGCGCAAGGGGCGCTCGCCGTGCAGTGCCGGGCGGACGACGCGCCGGTGCGCGCGCTGCTCGCGTCGATCGACGATCCCTCGACGCGGGCGGCCGTGACGATCGAGCGCGATGCGCTCGCGCGGGCCGAGGGCGGATGCAACACGGCGTTCGGCGCGTACTGCGTCGCGGCGGAAGACGGATTTGCGCTGACCGCGATGCTCGAACGGGCCGGACGCATCGTGACGGTCGACGCGGCGGGCGAGACGCCCGAAGCGGTCGGCGCTGAGCTTTGGCGGCGGATCGAGGCCGAGGAATGAGCGCGGCGAGCCGGACACACCGTATCCTGCTGACCCGCGCCGAGGAGGATTCGGCCGCGTGGGCCGAGGCGCTCCAACGGCGCGGCCACGCGGCGGTCGTGCTGCCCTGCATCGCGGCCGAGCCGCTCGAGTCGCCGGCGCTCGCCGCGGTGCTGCGCGACGCGTCGTCCCGCGCCGACTGGCTGGTCTTCACGTCGCGCCGCGGCGTCGAGTGCTTCGCGCGGCTCGTGCCGGACAGGGCCGCGGGCGCGAGAATCGCGGTCGTGGGCCCGGCCACGGCCGAGGCGGCACGCCGCCTTCTCGGCCGCGCCGACCTCGTCGGCCGCGGAACCGCGAAGGCGCTGGTGCCGGAGCTGCAGGACGCGTTGTTCGGGCCTGCGGCGAGTCCCGCACGGAACGATGCTTCTACTGCACCGACTGCGCGTCATGCGCCGCACGATGCCTGTCCGGCACCGAGCTCACGTGGTGCACCGCGGGTCGTGCTGGCGCTCGCTGCGAATGCGGGCGACGTGATCGAGCGGGAGCTGCGGTCGGCGGGGGCCGAGTGCCGCAGGTTCGACGTGTACCGCACGGTGCCGGTGCCGCCGCGCGAGCCGCGGCGGCCGCTCGCGGCTTTCCGGGTCGATGCGGTGTTTCTCGCGAGCCCGTCGGCGGTCGAAGGCTTCGTGAATCAGGTCGAGGTCGACGGCAGCGCGCGGCTCGTCGCGATCGGGCCGTCGACCTCGGAAGCGGCGCGCGCGCGCGGCCTCGCCGTCGCGGCCGAGGCGCGCGAGCCGAGCCTCGAAGGTTTGCTGGAGGCGATCGAATGAAGGACGTGCCGATCACGCTGCCGGAGCGCATCCGGCCCCGGCGACTGCGCCGCACCCCGGCGCTGCGCGATCTCGTCGCGGAGACCCGCGTCACCGCGGCCGAGCTCGTCATGCCGCACTTCGTGCTGCCCGCCGACCGGGCCGAAGTCCCGATCGGATCGATGCCCGGCATTCCGCAGCACGGCATCGAGAACCTGTGCGCGCAGGTCGCGGCCGACCTCGAGCTCGGGATCCGCGCCGTGCTCCTCTTCGGCCACCTGGAATCGGGTGGAAAGACCCCGGACGGGCGCGCGGCCGCCGCGGCGAACGGCGCCGTGCAGCGCGCGGTCGAGCGGCTCAAGCGCGAGCACGGCGACGCGCTGATCGTGATGACCGACGTCTGCCTCTGCGCGTACACGAGCCACGGGCATTGCGGAATGCTCGAGAACGGCCGCGTCGTCAACGACGCGTCGCTGAAGCCGCTCGTCGACGCGGCGTTGAGCCACGCCCGCGCCGGCGCCGACGTCGTCGCGCCTTCGGACATGATGGACGGGCGCGTCGCGGCGATTCGCGACGCGCTCGACGCATCCGGGTTCGACGACGTCGTCGTGATGTCGTACGCGGTGAAGTACGCGTCGGCCTATTACGGACCGTTTCGCGAGGCGGCGGATTCCGCGCCGGAGCACGGCGACCGCAAGAGCTACCAGATGGATTGCCGCAACGTGCGCGAGGCGCTGCGCGAAGCCGATCTCGACACGCAGGAGGGCGCGGACCTGCTGATGGTGAAGCCCGCGCTCCCGTATCTCGACGTGATCCGGGCGGTCCGCGAGATATCGGACCTGCCGCTCGCCGCCTACAATGTCTCCGGCGAATACTCGGCCGTGAAGGCCGCCGCGGCGAACGGCTGGCTCGACGAGCCCGCCGTCGTGCGCGAGAACCTGATCGCGATCCGCCGCGCGGGCGCCGACCTGATCATCACTTATCACGCGCGCGACGCGCTTCGCGGAGGATGGCTGTGAGCGGGGAGTCCGGGGGCACGGCGATCGGCGGCGGTCCGGAGTCGGCCGCGTGGTTCGACCGGGCGAAGCGCGTCACGCCGGGCGGCGTGGATTCGCCGGTGCGGGCGTTCGGCGCCGTCGGCGGCACGCCGCTCGTCGTGCGCGAGGCGCACGGCACGACGATCGTCGACGTCGACGGCCGCGAGTATCTCGACTTCGTCGGCTCGTGGGGGCCGCTGATCCTCGGGCACGCGCACCCGAAGGTCGTCACGGCGATCGACGCGGCCGTGCGGCGGGGCACGTCGTACGGCGCGCCGTGCCGCCCGGAGATCGAGCTCGCCGAAGAAGTGGTCGTCGCGTACCCCGGCCTCGAGCAGGTCCGTTTCGTCTCGTCCGGCACGGAGGCCGTGATGAGCGCCGTGCGGCTCGCGCGGGCTGCCACGGGCCGCGACCTGATCGTGAAATTCTCGGGCTGCTACCACGGCCACGCGGATCACCTGCTCGTGGCCGCGGGCTCGGGGCTCGTCACGCTCGGGCAGCCTTCGTCGGCCGGCGTGCCGAATGCTTTCGCCGCGCTGACCCGCGTCCTGCCGCTCGACGACACGGACGCGCTCGGCGCGCTCTTCACGGCCGAAGGCAACCGCATTGCGGCCGTCGTGATCGAGCCGGTCCCGGCGAACAACGGCCTGCTGCTCCAGCGCCGCGAGTTCCTCGAGGCGCTGCGTCGGCACTGCGACGCGAGCGGCGCGCTGCTGATCTTCGACGAGGTCATCAGCGGCTTTCGCCTCGGCCCCGGCGGTGCGGCCGAGCACTACGGTCTCACGCCCGATCTCGCGACGTTCGGCAAGGTCATCGGCGGCGGGATGCCGGTCGGCGCTTTCGGGGGACGGCGCGAGCTGATGCGCTTGCTCTCGCCGGAAGGCGGCGTCTACCAGGCCGGCACGCTTTCCGGTAATCCGATCGCGATGACCGCCGGCCTCGCGACGCTGCGCACGATGCGCGAGGAGGACGGATGGCGGCGCCTCGACGCGCTCGGCGCCTACCTCGAGGAGCGCGTCGCGCCCGTGCTCGCGGCGGCGCCGGTCCCGTGCGTGCTCGTCCGGCTCGGGTCGATGTTCTGGCTCGCGTGGTATGCCGCGACGCCGCCCCGGTCGGCGGAGGCGCTCGACCCGCGGACCGGCTCGCTTTACGCGCGGGTCTTTCACGCGCTGCTTGCCCGAGGCGTCGCGCTCGCGCCCTCGGCTTTCGAGATCGGCTTCCTGTCGCTCGCGCATGAGCGCCGCGACGTCGATCGGCTCGCGGAGGCGCTCGCCGAATCCCTGCGCGCCGTCGAGCCCGAGCGGAGCACGACATGACCGCGCTGCGCCGCGATCCGAGCAAGGCCCTCCTGATCGGCTTTCTCGCGCTGCTCGTCGTCTCGGTCGTGCAGGTCGCGTACTGGGTCACCGATCACATCGGTTACGCGAACGCCGTCGAGCAGCGCATCGGAGCGCTGTATCGCGCCGACGCCGCGATCGTGACCGATTTCCTGAGCGGCCGAACGCCCGAGGATTTACCGAGCGCGATGCCGCACCTCGACGTCGACGACGGCGGCGCCCGGGTGAAGCCCGCGGCGCTCGCGGAGCTCCGGGAGGAGACGGCGCGGCGCAGCAACCGCTACACGTGGGAAGGCGCGTTCTTCCTCGTCGTCTTGATCGGCGGGATGGGCGTGCTCACGCGCGCGATCCGGCACGACCGCGCGCTGCGGCAGCGCCAGCAGAATTTTCTCGCGGCCGTGTCGCACGAGTTCAAGAGTCCGCTCGCGAGCGTGCGGCTCGCGGCGGAGACCCTCGTCATGCGCTCGAAGGAGCCGGACACGCAGCGGCTCGGCCGGCGCATCCTCGAGGACGGGGAGCGCCTCCTTCGAATGGTCGACAACCTGCTCGACACGGCCCGGCTCGAGGAAGGCCGCCATGCGCTCACGCGCGAGACGGTGCGCATCGCGCGCGCGGTCGACGGCGCGATCGCCGAGGTGGCCGAGCGCGCGGCAGCGAGCGGCATCGAGATCACGGCGGACGTGGACTCGAGCCTCGAGCTTTCGGCCGACCGCGCCGCGCTCGACACGATCCTGCGCAACCTGCTCGACAATTCGATCAAGGCCTGCGCGGCCGGCGGCGGCCGCTCGATCGTCGTGCGGGCGAAGCGCGTCGGGAGCCGCGCCGAGCTCTGCGTCGCCGACGACGGCATCGGGTTTCCGCCCGAGGACGCGGCGATGATCTTCGAGAAGTTTCATCGTCTCGGCGACGAGCTGCGACGCTCGACGGCCGGCACCGGGCTCGGGCTGTACATCGTGAAGCGGCTCGTCGATCTGTCCGGCGCCGAGGTGCGTGCGTCGAGCGCGGGGCCCGGGCGCGGCGCAACGGTCACCGTCACGTGGCCGGCGAGCGACATCCGATGAGCGGCGACGCGGACATGCGCGGCGCGGCGCGCGCGCGCATCCTCGTCGTCGACGACGAGGCGCACATCGCCGACGGCATCCGCGAGAATCTCGAGGCCGAGGGCTACTCGGCCGACGTCGCGCACGACGGTGTCGAAGGTCTCGAGAAAATTCGCCGCGAGCACTTCGACCTCGTCCTGCTCGACGTCATGATGCCGAAGATGAACGGCCTCGAGGTCTGCGAGGCGATTCGGCGCGAAGGGTCGCGGACCCCGGTGATGTTCCTCACGGTCAAAGGGGATCCGGAGGACCGGATCCGCGGGCTCGAGGCCGGCGGCGACGACTACCTGCCGAAGCCGTTCCACCTGAAGGAGCTGCTGCTGCGCGTCGCCGCGATCCTGAAGCGCAGCCGCTGGTATGCCGAGACGGAGGCGACGCTCGAGTTCGGCGGAAACCGCATCGACTTCGAGACGTATCACGCGCGTGCATGGGACGGGACGGAGCACTCGCTGACGCACAAGGAAGCGATGATCCTCAAGGTGCTCTCCGAGCACGCGGGTGCGATCGTCACGCGCGAGGACATTCTCGATCGCGTTTGGGGCTACGAGGTGTTTCCGTCGACGCGCACGATCGACAACTTCATCGTACGGCTGCGCAAGCGCTTCGAGCGCAACCCCGAGGAGCCCGCGCACTTTCACACCGTGCGCGGCGTCGGCTACCGCTTCACGTTCGAGCCGGAGACGCCGACCGAATGAAACGGGACGGCAAAAAGATGGTGTCAGACACCTTTTCGCCGAAAAAGGTGTCAGACACCATTTTTTCGAGGGCGGTTCGCGGCGAGCCGACGCCGCGGCGGCCGCTGTGGATCATGCGGCAGGCCGGGCGCTACCTGCCGGAGTATCGGGCCCTGCGGGCGCGGCACGAGTTCAAGGAGATGGCCGCGTCGCCGGAGCTCGCGGCCGAGGTCACGCTGATGCCGCTCCGGCGCTTCCCGCTCGACGCGGCGATCGTGTTCGCCGACATCATGAGCCCGCTGCCGGCGCTCGGGGTCGAATTCGACTTCGATCCGGGTCCGATCGTCGCCGAGCCGATCCGCGACGAGCGCGGGCTCGAGCGGCTCCGCGACCCGGCGCCGGAGGAGATCGCGCCGGAGGTCGTGCGCACGCTCGAGCTCGTGCGCGCCGAGCTGCCCGAGCACGTCGCGCTGCTCGGATTCTGCGGCGCGCCGTGGACGCTCGCCGCGTATCTCGTCGAAGGCCGCGGCGCGAAGGATTTCCCGACGCTGCGCGCTTTCGCCGCCGCGCGGCCGGACCTGCTCGATCGGCTGCTCGGGAGGCTCTCGAGCCTGATGGCGGACTACGTCGTTCGGCAGGCGTCCGCGGGCGCGGATGCCGTGCAAATCTTCGACTCGTGGGCCGGCGTGCTGTCGCTCGACGACTGGAGCCGGCTGATCCGCCCGCATCTCGAGTCGCTGCTCGGTGCGATAGGCGCCGCCGGCGTTCCGCGTATTCTGTTCGTGCAGAACGCGCCGCATCTGGTCGACGCCTACGCACGGCTCCCCGCCGAGGTCCTCGCCGTCGACTGGCGCATCGATCTCGGCGAGCTGCGCGCCCGCTACCCCGGCCGAAGCGTGCAGGGCAACATCGATCCGGCGGTGCTCGTGGCGGGGCCCGATCCCACCCGGGCCGCCGCCGCGCGGCTCCTCGGCGCCGTCGATCGGCTGGGGCACGTCGTCAATCTCGGCCACGGCATCCTGCCTTCGACGCCGCTCGAGAGCGTCGCGGCGCTGATCGAGGCCGTGCACGGCGAGACCGGAAAAGGTGTCTGACACCTTTTTCGAGGTTCCACGAAAAGGTGTCTGACACCTTTTTTCGAAGACTCGGAGGAACGATGGCCACTTCCACTCCCGACAAGGATGCGCAAACGGCGATCGCCGAGCCGCCGCCGCTCGACTTGAGCGAGAAGGGGCGGCGCGCCGGCGAGGTGATCTCGCTCGATCGGCGGCTCTTCATGAAGTTCACGGCGTTCGGCCGTTGCCCGCGCCCCGACGAGGCCGCCGCGGCCGCGGCGCGCGCCGGCGTCGTCGGCGCGCTCTATCTCGATGCAAACGATCCGCAAGGCATCGGGCTGATGGCGTCGAGCGAGGACCCGGACTATTTCGTGACGACCCTTCGCGAGCTCTTCAACGCGCCGCCTTTCGACGCGCTGGAGCACAAGCCCGAGCTCGACATGCTCGGCCGCAGCTACTCGATCGGATACGAGAGCGACCTCGAGGACACCCTCCTCCACCGTCCGCGCCGCAAGCTGCTCGATCCGATGCACCGGTGGGCGGTCTGGTATCCGCTGCGCCGCGCGAAGAGCTTCCAGCTGCTGCCGCCGGAGCGCCAGCGGCAGATCCTCGGCGAGCACGGCACGCTCGCGCGCCGGTTCGGCACGGCCGGGCTTGCGAACGACATCCGTCTCGCCTGTCACGGCCTCGACCGCAACGACAACGACTTCATCGTCGGTCTCGTCGGCCCCACGCTTCACCCGCTGTCGGCCGTCGTGCAGGAGATGCGCAAGACCGAGCAGACGGCGCAATACCTCGAGAGCCTCGGACCGTTCTTCGTCGGCCGCGTCGCCTGGCAGAGTCCGCAAACGGAATGATCCCGGCGAGCGAACGGCTTTACGACGACGCCGCGCGCGAGTACGACGCGCTGCTCGTCGTCTCGTTCGGCGGCCCGGAAGGGCCGGACGACGTGATGCCGTTTCTCGATAACGTCTTCCGCGGCATAGAGGTCGGACCGGCGACGAGGGCCAAGATCGCCGAGCGCTACGCGCGCTTCGGCGGCGTGAGCCCGATCAATGCGGAGACGCGCGCGTTCATCGCCGCGCTGCGCAGCGAGCTCGACGCGCACGGCCCGGCGCTCCCGATCTACTGGGGCAACCGCAACTGGCATCCGCTGCTCGAGGAAGCGTTCGCGGACATGCAGCGCGACGGCGTGAAGCGAGCGATCGCGTACGTCACCAGCACGTTCAGCTCCTACAGCGGCTGCCGCAAGTATCGCGAGAACCTGTATCAGGCGGCCCATTCCGTGGAGAGGCCGCCGATCGTCGATCGGCTGCGCAGCGGCTACAACCACCCGGGCTTCATCGAGGCCGTCGCCGATCGGGTCGCGGAAGCGTTGCAGCGCCTCCCGGCCGAGCGGCGCGACGGCACGCCCGTGCTCTTCACGGCGCACAGCCTGCCGCTTGCGATGGCCCGGCGCTCGCCGTACGAAGCGCAGCTCAACGAAGCGTGCCGGCTCGTCGGCGACGCGCTCGAGCACCAGCGCTGGCGCCTCGTCTTTCAGAGCAACAACGCGCGCTACGGCGGCGAGCCGTGGCTCGGGCCGGACATCGGGGAAGCGCTGATCGAGCTCGCGAAGGAAGGCTTCGAGCACGTCGTCGTCGAGCCGATCGGTTTCGTCTGCGATCACCTCGAGGTCGTGCTCGATCTCGACCACGAGGCGGCCGCGATTGCGCGCGCGCACGGCCTCGAGATGATCCGCGCCGCCACCGTCGGCACGCATCCGGCCTACGTGTCGATGGTGCGGGACCTGATCTGCGAGCGCATGACCGCGCGGCCGGCGCGCCGCGCGCTCGGATCGCTCGGTCCGGCGCCCGACTTCTGCCCGCCCGACTGTTGCCTCAGCGGGCGCCCGGGCGCCCCGCCGCCGACCGTCGGCGAAGCCCCGGCCGGATGACCCACGGATGACGGAGCGATCGGACGTCGTCGTCGTCGGCGCCGGCCTCGCCGGGCTCGCCGCGGCGCTCGCGCTCGAGGACGCGGGGCTCGACGTGCGGGTGCTCGAGGCGCAGCACCGGGTCGGCGGCCGCGTGCATTCGATGCGCCAGCTCGGCACGCAGGCCGAAGCGGGCGGGACCTACATCGGCGCCGGCTACGAGCGCGTGATCGCTGCGGCGCGGCGCTTCGGCGTGCGGCTGATCGACGTCACGCCGCTCCTCGAGTTCTTCCGCGAGCAGGAGCTCGTGCTCGGCGGCGAGATCATCGGCCAGAACGAGTGGCCCGACCATCCGGCGAACCCGTTCCCGCCGCGCGACCGCGCATTGATGCCGTGGACGTTCCACCGGGTGCTCGCGATGCGCGAGAACCCGCTCGAGCGGCCCGAGGACTGGCTCGACCCGCGCTTCGCGCACGCGGACGTCTCCGTCCACGCGTGGATGCGCTCGCTCGGCCTGAGCGATCGCGCGATCGAAATCGGCTACGAGCTGAACCCGAGCTTCGGCGCGGATGCCCGCGACGTCTCGGCATTGCAGCTTTTCTTTCGCGCGGCGTTCTCGAAGGCGCAGCGGCGCCTCGCGCCCGAAGGACGCGTCGGGTTCACGGCCGCGGGCGGTGTCCAGAGCATTCCGGAGGCCATGGCCGCCGCGCTGCGGCGGGAGGTCGAGCTCGGCCGCGCGGTCGCGGCGATCGAGTCCGAGGCCGACGGCGTGCGCGTGCATTGCGCCGACGGGAGCCGTGCGGTCGCCGACTTCGTGGTGTGCGCCGTTCCGCACGCAGTGCTCGGAGAGATCCGCATCAGCCCGCCCCTCGAAAGTCAGGCCGCGCAGGTCGCCGCCCTTCCTTCGCAGCCGGTCACACAGGTCTATCTGCTTCCGAGGACGCCGTTCTGGGAGGAGGACGGCCACGCCCCGAGCCTCTACACGGACTCCGCGGCCGGCATGATCGCGGCGGCGCGTAACGGCGAGGACCCGCGCGAAGTGACGAGCTTGACCGCCTGGGTCATGGGTCGCGGCGCGGCGCGGCTCGACCGGATGCCGGAGGCGGATGCCGCGCGGGAGGTGATCGCCGCGATCGAGCGCATCCGACCGGCGGCCAAGGGGCGGCTCGAGGTCGCGGGATTGAAGTCCTGGGGCAACGACCCGTACGCGCGCGGCGCGTGGGCGTATTTCCGCCCCGGCGCGGTGCGCGCCTTCGCGGACGCAGCGGCCGGCCCGCACGGCCGCATCCACTTCTGCGGAGAGCATCTCGCGCGGGCGAGCCGCGGCATGGAAGGGGCGATGGAGACCGGCGAGCGCGCCGCCGCGGAGATCCTCGCCCGCCTGTGAGGCGCGCGCTCCGCGAAGAGCAGCGCAGGCCTCGGCACTTTTCCGATGCCCGTAATTTTCGCGATGGGCGCGCCGGGATCCCGGCAATGGGCGGCCGTCGCAAGCCGCGATCTTATGCGCTTTGGCTATACGGGAATAAGAACTTAAACCTTCCGGTAATCGAGGCCGGACCGTACTTTAGTGCGCTCCGGATCAACTCCATTTTGCTCACCGCGCCGCCGGCGCGCGGAGCAGAGCGGACAAGAATGAGCGCACTTCCCGATTCTCTAGGGCAGGACGTTCGAGGCTCGAAGCCTGCCGAGCTGATGTCGTACGACGAGGAAAGCACTCGCGCGCACGCCCTCGAGCACTGCAATCGTCTGTTTGCGGACCTGAAGCCGCGCGAGCGCGTGGAGTGGGCGTTCGAGAACCTTCCGGCGAACCACGTGCTCACGTCGAGCTTCGGCGCGCAGGCCGCCGTGTCGCTGCACCTCATCACGAGCGTCAAGCCCGACATTCCGGTCGTGCTGATCGACACCGGGTATCTTTTTCCCGAGACCTACCGCTTCGTCGACGAGCTCGTGGAGCGGCTCGATTTGAACCTCCGGGTTTATCGCGCGGAGCTTTCACCGGCGTGGCAGGAGGCCCGCTACGGCCAGCGCTGGAACCAGGGGCTCGCGGGCATCGAAGCATACAACGAGGAAACGAAGGTTGAGCCGATGCGTCGTGCGCTGCGCGAGCTCGGCGTGAATACCTGGTTCGCGGGTCTGCGGCGCAAGCAAAGCGAGTCGCGCGCGCGCATTCCGTTCCTCGACTGGGCCGGCGGGCGCTGGAAGGTGCATCCGATCGCCGACTGGAGTGATCGCGACGTGCATTACTACCTGAAGGAGCACGGGCTGCCGTATCACCCGCTGTGGGAGAAGGGGTATCTCTCGATCGGCGATTACCACAGCACCCGGCCGATCCACGAGGTCAGCACGGTGGAGCAAACCCGCTTCTTCGGCTTGAAGCGGGAGTGCGGGATTCACGAGATCGACCTGGGCGATCTCTGAAACCAGGAAAAAGGTGTCAGACACCTTTTCCCGGGAAAAGGTGTCTGACATCTTTTTTTGGGCCCGCTACACCGGCGCGCCCTGCTCGCAGCCGCCGCGCTCCGGCAGCACGACGTCTTTCAGCAGCTCGTCGACCTGCTCCTGCGTGGGCAGGCCGGCCGCCTGCCGGATCAGCTGCGTCGAGTAGTGCGGCGCGAGAAAGTGGATGAAGTCCACCATGAAGCTGCGCAGCACCATCTCGCGCGGGAACCCGATCCACGTCGTGACCTTCGGGAACAGCCCCCTCGCGTCGAGCGCGACGAGATCCTCGAGGTCCTGGCATTCGAAAGCCATCGATGCGATCACGCCGACGCCCATTCCCATTCGGACGTAAGTCTTGATGATGTCGGCGTCGCGCGCCGTGAAGACGACGCGCGGCTCGAGACCCTGATCGTGGAAGGCGCGCTTGAACGAGGACTCCCCCGTCAGCGAGAAGACGTACGTGACGAGCGGGTAGTTCGCGAGCGTCTGCAGATCGAGCGGCTTGCGCTGCTCGGCGAGCGGATGGTGCTTCGGCACGAGAGCGATGCGGTGCCAGTGGAAGATCGGCAATAGCGTGAGCTGCGAGAACAGATGCCGGGCGCCGCTCGCAATGGCGAAATCGACCTTGTTCGTGCTGATCAGCTCCGCGATCTGCTCGGACGTTCCCTGGTGCAGCTCGAGATCGACCTTCGGGTAGCGCTCTCTGAAGCTCCGGATGACCTCGGGCAGCATGTATCGCGCCTGCGTATGCGTGGTCGCGATCGAGAGCGTTCCCTCCTGCTCGGCCGTGAGGTCGCTCGCGAGGCTCGTGATGTTGTCGACTTCGCGCAGGATCTTGCGGGCGCGCGCGATCACCTCCCGCCCGGCCGGCGTGACGGCCGCGAGGCTCTTGCCCTTCCGGGTGAAGAGCTGCACGCCGAGCTCCGCCTCGAGCTGCTTCAGCTGCTTGCTGATGCCCGGCTGGCTCGTATAGAGCCGCTCGGCCGCCGCGGTGATGTTCAGGCCGCTGTCGACGATGCCGATCAGGTACTTGAGCTGCTTCAGCGTCAACAGCGCCCCCGGTGCCGCTCTCCCTGCACAGTGAAAAAAGCCGCGTCCTCCCCGAGGAGTCGGCGGCCGACCGAATATATAACCAGCGGTTACAAAGGTGTCAACCGAGCCCGCTGGACCCAAAAAGGTGTCAGACACCTTTTCGCCCCGGCGGCCAATAAAGATGTCAGACACCTTATTCCCGGGAGAATCGTGTCCGACACCTTTTTTCGGGGCATAACCAACGAAGGAGTTCGTCTTGGCCCCGGCGCGGGCGCGGGTTATCGTGCGTGCCGCCTTTTCCGGAGAACCGGTCGGCTCGATCCGGCCAGCGCCTCAGCCGCTTCACGATGCGCCATCTACCGCTCTTTGCCCAGCTGAAAGACCGCCCGTGCCTGATCGTCGGCGGCGGCACCGTGGCCGAGCGCCGCGCGCGGCTGCTCCTCGAGGCCGGCGCGCGCGTCACCGTCAAGGCGCCCGAGATCGGTGCCGGGCTGCGCGCCCTCGCGGCGGCGGAGCCGCGGCTCGCGCTCGAGCTCGGAGAGCTCGCGGCCGCGGACGTCGAGCCCTATTGGCTGATCGTCGCGGCGACCGACGACCGGGCCGTCAACGCCCGCGTTGCCGCCGCCGCGGAGCGGGGCCGGCGCTTCTGCAACGTCGTCGACGACGCGGCCCTTTCGTCGTTCATCATGCCGGCGATCGTCGACCGCGATCCGATCACGATCGCCGTGTCGAGCGGCGGCCGGTCCCCGGTCGTGAGCCGCCACGTGAAGGGCCTGATCGAGGCTCTTCTGCCGTTTCGGATCGGCGCGCTCGCACGACTCGCGGGAGCATGGCGGGAGCGGGTTCGCGCCGCGCTTCCGGACGCGGACGACCGCCGTCGCTTCTGGCAGCACGTCGTGCAAGGCCGCGTGGCCGCGGAGTGCGTGGCCGGGCGAGACGACGCGGCCGCGACCGCGCTAGAGCAGGAGCTCGACGCGTGGCGGTCGGGGCGGATCGACGCGGCGCGCGAGCCGTCCGACGCCGCGGACCCTGCCGAGGGCCGGCCCGGCCCTGACGCCCGGCGAAGCCGCGGCGAAGCCTGGCTCGTCGGCGCCGGCCCCGGGAACCCGGAGCTGATCACGCTCAAGGGCCGCCAGCTGCTCGCCGACGCCGACGCCGTGCTGTACGACCGGCTCGGCACCGCGAAGCTCCTGCAGTTCGCGCGCCGCGACGCGGAGCTGATCTCGGTCGGCAAGACGCCGGGCCGGCCGTCGATCACCCAGGCGCAGATCAACCGGCTGCTCGTGCAGCTCGTCGCGTCCGGCAAGCGCGTGTGTCGGCTGAAGGGTGGCGATCCGATGGTCTTCGGCCGGGCCGGCGAGGAGCTCGACGCCCTCGTCCAGGCCGGCTTGCCGTTTCAGATCGTCCCCGGCGTATCGGCCGTAGAGGGCTGCGCCGGCTACGCGGGAATCCCGCTGACGCTCCGCGGCGTGTCGCGCACGCTTCTGATCTCGACCGGGCGAGCGAACGACGACGACTCGGGCGACCTCGCGTCGTTCCGTCCGGGTCAGACGCTCGCGCTCTACATGGGCGTCGGGCAGTACGGGACGATCGCGTCCGACTTGATCCGCCTCGGTCACTCCCCCGACACGCCCGCGGCGATCGTCGAGAACGGCACCACCGACGAGCAGCGCGTGATCCTCACCGTGCTGCGCCTTCTGCCCCGGGCGACGGACGCGCTCCGGGTGCGTCCCCCCGCGCTCCTCGTGATCGGCGAGACGGCGCGCCTCGCGGAGCGCTACGGATGGTTCGGTCCGAGCCGGCTCGAGGTCTTCGACGACCGCGCGGCCCGCGGGCTCGCTCGTGTAAGCTAGGTCGGCGGAGCGCGGCCCGAGACCGCGCGGCCGTTCCTGCTTCACGTCAGCCCAGCGATGAGACCGGCGCAATGATCTACGAAAGCATTCTCGACACGATCGGCAACACTCCCATCGTCAAGCTCGCGAGGATCGCTCCCGCGCACACGACGATCTACGTGAAGATCGAGGCCTTCAACCCGATGGCGTCGGTCAAGGACCGGCTCGCGATCGCGATCATCGACGATGCGGAGCGGCGCGGGACGCTGAAGCCCGGCCAGACGGTGATCGAGGCCACGTCCGGCAACACCGGCATCGCCCTTGCGATGGTCTGCGCGGCGCGCGGCTACCCGTTTGTCGCGACGATGGCCGAGACGTTCTCGGTCGAGCGGCGCAAGATCATGCGCGCGCTCGGCGCGAAAGTGCTGCTCACGCCGGCGGCCGAGCGCGGCACCGGCATGGTGAGGCTCGCGGAGCAGCTCGCCGAGAAGCACGGCTGGTTTCTCGCCCGGCAGTTCCAGAATCCAGCCAATCCGGCGTACCACCGTCAGACCACGGGACCCGAGATCCTTTCCGACTTCGCCGGCCGGCGGCTCGATTTCTGGGTGACGGGATGGGGCACCGGCGGCACGCTGACCGGCGCCGGCGAGGTCATCAAGCTCGCCCGGCCCGAGGTGCAGATCGTCGCGACCGAGCCCGCCGCCGCGTCGCTGCTCGGCGGCAAGCCGTGGCAGCCGCACAAGATTCAGGGCTGGACCCCGGATTTCGTGCCGGACGTGCTGAACCCGAAGGTCTTCGATCAGCTCGTCACGGTCACGGACGAGGAAGGCAAGGAGATGGCGCGGCGCCTCGCGCGCGAAGAGGGGATCTTCGTCGGCATCTCGTCGGGCGCGACGCTGGCCGCGGCGGTCAAGGTTGCCGAGCGCGCGCCGGAAGGCTCGGTGCTGCTCGCGATGCTGCCGGATACCGGCGAGCGCTACCTCGGCACCTATCTGTTCGACGACATCCCGGACGGCTCCGACGACGAGTGGCTCGCGAGCCTCGGATAGCTCGCATTACCGGCGGCCGGGCACCGGCGGTTCAGCGGCGTCGCGACCGGGCTTGCCGGCGTAGCGCACATCGTAGAGCCGGCGCGGGGAAGTCTCAGGACGAGCTGGACTTGTAGGCCGCGGAGGGTCCGCGCCTCGACAGGTCGCCGTCGTCCTCGACGTCCGGCAAGGTGCCGCGGCGGACCCGGCGAGAGGGCGCGGATTGCGCGTCCTCGCGGCCCTGGCACTCCGCTTCCCACGCCGCGAAGCAGCGGACGTGCATGTGGTGCTTGTCGATCGTGCCGTCCACGTCGTCGACGAACTCGACCTCGAGCTCGACCTCGTTCGGCGCCACCGGAGTCCCGCAGATCGTGCAGGCGGCGCCCGCGCCAGGCCCTCCCCAGGTACGGCTCGGCCGCCGATTCGGCAGGGCTCCGGCGCGCATCGCTTGTCTGGCACGGTCGCGCAGGTTTTGGTCGTCGTTCATGCGGGTGTATTCCTGGATAGCGCTCGCGGCGCGTTGTCGAGGGGGGGCGACTACCGTGTTAGTTCCGGAACCGCGCGTCGTCGTTCTATGGGCTAAAACGTCAAAGCGCTGCGTGCGGACTGCGGGAAAACGGGAAACCGGCGGTCGCCGAACGGCGACACTGTACGCATCCGCGCCAGGGATACGCCGAAGGATGGCGGAGAGGGAGGGATTCGAACCCTCGAAGGGCCTTTTGAAGCCCTTACTCCCTTAGCAGGGGAGCGCTTTCGACCACTCAGCCACCTCTCCGAATGATGAGTCGGGTCGAGCCGCGACCTGTGATTCTAGCGGCTGCACCCAGCGACCGCGACATGAAGGGATCCCGCCGGATCGCGATCCGGATCATGCGGGGGCGTGGACCCGGGGCGGCGTCAGACTATCTGTGCCCGGCGCCGACGGCCTGCGGTTGTCGATTCTCCTCGTCCGACTGCTCGCGCTTGATGCGTTCGTAGATCTCTTCGCGGTGCACTGCAACTTCTCGGGGGGCGTTCACACCGAGGCGTACTTGATTTCCCTTCACGCCCAGGACGGTCACGGTCACATCGTTTCCGATGACCACCGTCTCCCCCACTCGCCGGGTCAAGATCAGCATAGCCAAACTCCTTCTTGGTCTCGCCGCTGATTCCTCGGCCGCACTCTCCTGTGCGACGCGGTTTCGAGGCATCAACGGCCGCCCGTCTGCCCGAGGATGACGATTGCGCCCCTGGTGCGCGCTGCTCTCCCCCTCGAACGTCCGTGGCCAAGGCCGGCCTTTATCTTCGTTATTGCATCTGCTGGCCGGTCCCCCCGGTCGGAGCGCCCGTGGCGCGACGCCCCAACGGTCCAATGGTAATGCATTTCCCGACGATGTAACCCTTTCCGAGCGATTTTTATTGACATTCCGGGCCCTGCGATAGTCCCATCGCCGGAGGCCCAAAATAAGGTGTCTGACACCTTTTTCGGGGCAGGGAAAAGGTGTGCGACGCCTTTCTCGGCCGGAAAATGGTGTCGAACACCTATTTTCAGCAGATGGAGGCGACCTCGCGCTCGACGAGCGCGAGCGCCTCGTCGAGCTGCTCCGGGCGGTTGCCGCCGGCCTGCGCGAAGTCCGGCCGACCGCCGCCCTTGCCGCCGACCCGCTCCGCGACGACGCGGATCAGGCGGCCCGCCTCGAGGCGGTCCGTGAGGTCCTTCGTGACCGCGGCCACGAGCCGCACCTTGTCGCCTTCGGCCGAGCCCAGCACGACGACGCCGGAGCCGAGCTTGTCCTTCAAGCGGTCCGCCGTATCGCGCAGTACCTTGTTGTCGACGCCGTCGAGGCGGGCGACGAGCACCTTGACGCCGCCGACCTCGGTCGCCTCCTCGAGCAGATCGCGGCTGCCCCCGCTCGCGAGCTTCGCCTTGAGAGCCTGAACCTCGCGCTCGAGCCCGCGGTTGCGCTCGATCAGCTGACGAACCTTGTCGAGCACGTCGTCGCGGCTGCCGCGGACGAGCCCGGCGACGCCTTTCAGCATGCGCTCGTTCGCGGAGATCCACTCGAGGGCGCCCGCCCCGGTGACGGCCTCGATCCGCCGCACGCCCGCGGCGACGCCGCTCTCGGAGACGATCTTGAACACGCCGATGTCGCCCGAGCGGCGCACGTGCGTGCCGCCGCAAAGCTCCGTGGAGAAGTCGCCGAGGCGCAACACGCGCACCCGCTCTCCGTATTTGTCGCCGAAGAACGCGATCGCGCCCGACGCGATCGCCTCGTCGAAGCCCATCACGCGAATCTCGGCGTCGACGTTCAGCCGAATCTGCTCGTTGACCAATGCCTCGACGCGCTCGAGCTCCTCGGGCTTGACCGGCTCGTAATGCGAGAAATCGAAGCGCAGGCGGTCGGGCGCGACGAGCGAGCCCTTCTGCTGCACGTGATCTCCGAGCACGCGGCGGAGCGCCGAATGAAGCAGATGAGTGGCGGAGTGGTTCAGCCGGATCGCGGCGCGGCGTTCGCCGTCGACCACGGCGCGGACGCGGTCGCCGACACGAAAAGTCCCCGCCGCGACGGTGCCGATGTGGCCGTACGCCGCGCCGAGCTTTTGCGTGTCGGTCACTTCGAGCTCGGCCGCTTCGTTGCGAAGCTTCCCCGTGTCGCCGATCTGCCCGCCGCTCTCGGCATAGAACGGTGTGCGGTCGAGCACGACGGTGCCCCGCTGCCCCGCGTCGAGGTGCTCGACCGGCCGACCTTCCTCGTCATAGAGCGCGGTGATCTCGCCGTCGAGCTCGAGCGTGTCGTAGCCGAAAAACTCCGTGGGGTGCTCGAGCACCGGCGCCGCCCCGCCGTTCGACCCGAAGCGGCTTGCCTTGCGGGCTCGCGCCCGCTGCGCCTCCATCTCCCGATCGAAGCCCGCCTTGTCGATCGTGAGCCCGCGCTCGCGCGCGACGTCGGCCGTCAAGTCCTCGGGAAATCCGTACGTGTCGTAGAGCTTGAACACCGTCTCGCCCGGAATGACTCCGCCTTTCGGCAAGTGCGCGATCGCGTCGTCGAGCAGCCGCATGCCCTGCGCGAGCGTCTCGGCGAAGCGCAGCTCCTCCTGGTGCAGCACGCGCTCGACGTGCGCGCGGCGCGCGACGAGCTCCGGATACGCCTCGCCCATCTCGCGCTCGACGGCCGTGACGAGCGAGTGGAAAAACGGCCGATCCTGCCCGAGCTTGTAGCCGTGGCGCACCGCGCGGCGAATGATCCGCCGCAGCACGTAGCCGCGCCCCTCGTTGCCCGGCAGCACGCCGTCGGCGATCAGGAACGAGCACGCGCGGATGTGATCGGCAATCACGCGCAGCGACTTGCTCTCGAGATCGCGCGTGCCGGTGGCCGCGGCGGCAGCCTCGATCAGCCGCACGAAGAGATCGATCTCGTAGTTCGAGTGCACGCCTTGCATGACGGCTGCGATCCGCTCGAGGCCCATCCCGGTGTCGACCGACGGTTTCGGCAGCGGCGTGAGCTCGCCTTCCGCGTTCCGGTCGAACTGCATGAACACGAGATTCCAGATTTCGACGTAGCGGTCGCCGTCCTCGTCCGGGGAGCCGGGGGGACCGCCGGGAATCTCGGGCCCGTGGTCGTAGAAGATCTCGCTGCACGGCCCGCACGGGCCCGTGTCGCCCATCGCCCAGAAGTTGTCCTTCATCCCGAGCCGCGAGAAACGGGCCGGGTCGACGCCGATCTCGTCGAGCCAGATCGCAGCCGCTTCGTCATCGTCCTCGTACACGGTGCACCACAGGCGCTCCGGCGGCAGCCCGAGCACCTGCGTGACGAGCTCCCATGCGTAGCGGATCGCCTCGCGCTTGAAGTAGTCGCCGAAACTGAAGTTGCCGAGCATCTCGAAGAACGTGTGGTGGCGCGCCGTGTAGCCGACGTTCTCGAGATCGTTGTGCTTGCCGCCCGCGCGCACGCACCGCTGCGCCGAGGCCGCGCGCGGAATCGCCCGCGTCTCGCGGCCGAGAAAGACGTCCTTGAACTGCACCATGCCGGCGTTCGTGAAGAGCAGGGTCGGGTCGTTCGCCGGCACGAGAGGAGAGCTCGGCACGATCTCGTGGCCGCGCTGGGCGAAGAAGTCGAGAAACACTCGACGCAGCTCGTTGCTCGAAACGCTCATAGCCAGTGGGTCTTCCGGGTGCTCACGTGCACCGCGCAGGCCGCCTTCCGACCCGCCCGCGCGGCGGGGCAGCAGACGCTAATCCGAATCGGCGTCGACTTCCAGTGCCGCGTCGATCTGGGCCGCGTCGAACCCCCGATATTGCAGGAAACGGGCCTGGCGCGCTCGTTCGGCGCGATCGCGGGGCGGCTCCGGGCCGAAGCGTTTCGCCCGGACGCGCCGCGCGATCGCGCTCCAATCCTCGGCGGAAGCGGCGACGGCCGCGGCGGCCGCAGCGCTTGCGACCCCGCGCTGCGCGAGCTCGGCCCGAATGCGGAGAGGTCCGACGCCGCGCGCCGCTCGGGAATCGATGAAGGTTTCCATGAACCGCTGACCGTCGAGGTGGCCTTTTTGTTCCAGCCCGTCGAGGGTGGACGCGATCAGGGCCTGCGGGAAGCCGCGGGCGGCGAGCTTGCGCTCGAGCTCGAGCCGGCTGTGCTCGCGCCGCGCGAGCAGCGCGACGGCCTGCCGCTCGCAGGCGGCCGGGTCGTCTCGGTCAGCCGCGGCCCGCCGGGGCATGATCGGCGCGCCCGTCGTGACGCACGGGCCGGATCAGGCTTGCTGGAGCGCCGCCCCCTCCGCCTCTTCGGCCGCGGCTTCGGCCGAGCCTTTCTTCGGCAGCAGCTTCGCGCGGACCTTGGCTTCGATCTCGGCTGCGACGGCCGGATTCTGCAGCAGGAAATCGCGCGCGTTCTCCTTGCCCTGGCCGATGCGGTCGCCGCCGTAGCTGTACCAAGAGCCGGACTTCTCGATGATGTTCTCCTTCACGCCGAGATCGATGATCTCGCCCTCGCGCGAGATGCCGTGGCCGTAGAGGATCTCGAACTCGCACGTGCGAAACGGCGGCGCGACCTTGTTCTTCACGACCTTCACGCGCGTCTCGTTGCCGAGCACCTCGTCGCCCTTCTTGATCGAGCCGATCCGACGGATGTCGAGCCGGACGGACGCGTAGAACTTCAGCGCGTTGCCGCCGGTGGTCGTCTCCGGGTTGCCGAACATCACGCCGATCTTCATGCGGATCTGGTTGATGAAGATCACGAGGCAGTTGGAGCGCTTGATGTTCGCCGTGAGCTTGCGCAGCGCCTGCGACATCAGCCGTGCCTGGAGCCCCACGTGCGAGTCGCCCATCTCGCCTTCGATCTCTGCTTTCGGCGTGAGCGCCGCGACCGAGTCGACGACGATGACGTCGACCGCGCCGGAGCGCACGAGCATGTCGGTGATCTCGAGCGCCTGCTCGCCGGTGTCGGGCTGCGAGATCAGCAGATCGTCGACCTTGACGCCGACCCGCTCGGCATAGACCGGGTCGAGCGCGTGCTCGGCGTCGACGAACGCGGCGGTGCCGCCCTGCTTCTGAACCTCCGCGACGACTTGAAGCGTCAGCGTGGTCTTGCCCGAGGACTCGGGCCCGTAGATCTCGACGACACGGCCGCGCGGCAACCCGCCGACGCCGAGCGCGATGTCGAGCCCGAGCGACCCGGTGGAGACGACCTCGACGTCGCGCGACGCGATCGAGTCGCCGAGACGCATGACGGACCCCTTGCCGAACTGCTTCTCGATTTGACCCAAGGCCGCGGCGAGGGCTTTCTTGCGGTTGTCGTCCATTCGATGTTCCTGAGGAGTGATCGGATTCGCGGAGCTTCGGAGCCGCCGGACGACGGCGGCAGCGCGGATTATTTCATAGATTCCGGGGTCGAGCAGCCGCGGTTTTGTCGGCCATCCGCGCGGATTCGCGGCGCGCCCGAAAAACGTGTCAGACACGATTTTCGGCAAAATCGTGTCTGACACCTTTTTTCGACACCTTTTTTCGCGACGGGCCGTTACAGCGGCCAATGCTCGAGCGGCTCGTAGTGCACGCTGCGCGGCAGCGGAATCGACTCGACGAGCGTGAGCGCGGCGACGGGCCAGCGCACGGGCGTCACCGGCTCCTCCACCGGGCGGGCGCGGCGCGCGAGCGTGAGATGCGGGCGATAGATCCGCGGCTCGCGCTCGAACCCCTCGCGCTCGAGCCGGTCCCACAACGCCCGCTCGAGCTCCGCGAGCGGCGGCGAAACGCTTCTCGGCACCAGAGAAAGCGTTTTCGAGCCGTCGAAATACGCGAGCGAATCGAGCTCGAGCTCGAATGCGCCGACCGGGATCGGCGGCACTTGCGACGCGCGCTCGAGCTGCTCCGCGTCGAGCCCGCCGAGAAACGCGACCGTGACGTGCAGGTTGCGCTTCGCGGTCGGCCGCCCGCCGCAAAGCCGGACGACCCGGCGGCTTGCGCGCGAGATCGCGTTGCGCGTCGCATCGTCCGGCCAGAGCGCAAAGAAGACTCGCCGCCGGCGCGCTCGCTCCTCGTTCGCCGGGGCCTCTCCGGTCATCGGGCACCCGCCTCCGCCGCCGCGATCAGGCCTTCGAGCGCGCACGCGACGCTCCGCCGCCGAACGCTCTCTCGCCCGCCGGGGAAGCGCCGCCGCTCCGTCGACGTCGCGGCCGGGCTCGCCCAGGCGAACCAGACCGTGCCGACCGGCTTGTCCGCCGTGCCGCCGCCGGGCCCCGCAACGCCGCTGACAGCCACCGCGAGATCGGCCCCGGCCCGGCGCCGCGCTCCTTCCGCGAGCGCGACGACGACGGCCTCGCTGACGGCGCCGTCGCGGTCGATCAGCTCGGCCGGGACGCCGAGCATCTCCGTCTTCGCCGCGTTCGAGTACACGACGAAGCCCGCGCCGAACCAGCCGGAGCTGCCCGGCACGTCCGTCACGGCCTTCGCGATCCAGCCCCCGGTGCACGATTCGGCCGTCGCGAGGGTCCAGCCGCGGCCGGCCAGCCGCTCGCCGAGATCCCGGGCGAGGCGCTCGAGCTCGTCGTCGCCCGGCCCGAGCGCGTCGTCGGCACCGCGATCCGCGCCCGCGGCCGTCATGCCTCGCGTTCCTGTGCGGCGGCGCCGGCGCGCCGGGCCGGCCGGCCCCTCCGAGCCGCGCGCCCGCCCGCGAGCACGCTGCGGTACACGCCGAGGTTTCCCGCCACCATCCGCTCGGCCGTGAACGCCGCCTCCACCCGGCGCCGCGCGGCCGCGCCGAGCCGGAGGCGGAGATCGGCGTCATCGAGCAGCCGCCCGAGGGCGGAGGCCCACGCGGGCACGTCGCCGGGCGGCACGAGAAGGCCGCTCGTGCCGTCCTCGATCACGTCGACGAGCCCGCCGGCCGCCGAAGCCGCGACCGGGAGGCCGGCGGCCATCGCTTCGAGCACGGCGAGCCCGAGGCCTTCGGCCCGGGCCGGATGCACGAGCAGGTCGAGCCCCGGGAGCAGGCTCCCGAGCTCGACATGGAAGCCGGCGAGGCGCGCGTGCGCGCCCAGACCGCGGCGCTCGATCTCGCGGCGCAGCGCACCCTCCTCGGGCCCGCGCCCGAAGCAGACCAGGACGACCCGCGGATGGCGCGCGACGACCGCGGGCAGCGCGTCGAGGATCACGCGATGCCCCTTGCGCGGGATGAGCTGCGCGACGATGCCGGCGATGCAGGCGTCGGCGGGGAGATCGAGCGCCGCGACCAGGGCCGAGCGGGCCGCGGGGGCCGGCCGGTACGCTCGGGGATCGACGCCGCTCGGCACGACGTGCACCCGCGAGCCGGGCACGCCGGCGTGCTCGACGAGCTCAGTGCGAACGGCGCGGGAGATCGCGATCAACGCCGAGTAGGGCCGGTACTTCAGACGCGCCCACGCGCGCGGCTCGCGCTCGTCGACGCGGCGCGTGAGCACCGCGGGCCACGGCGCGCCGGCGCAGGCCAAGCCGCCGAACAGATCCGCGCCGCGGCGCGAATGCACGTGCACGAGGTCCGGGCGCCGGGCCGCGATCGCCCGGCGATAGCGTCCGATCGCACGAACGTCGAGATCGCCCCGCATCGGCAGCTCGACGATCTCAGGGCGCGCCGCGGAGCGCGCCGCGGCCTCGGCGATCTCGGAGCCCGCGGGGCACAACAGCGTGCTGCGGGCGCCGGCGCGGCCCGCGCCGTCGATCAGCGACAGCACCTGGCGGGCGCCGCCGTAGAGGTGGCGCCCCGCTTCGATGTGCACGACGTGCATTGGCCGATGATACTCGCCTCCCCGCGCCCCGCAGGCGGCCATATCCCGAGCGATTACAATGGGCGCCCGCGCCGCGCGGCTTAGGGATCCGCGCGCGCTCCGCCCCGGGGACCATCCGAAGAACGCCGAACGCTTCCCGATCGCAGTGAGCACCGCCGAGCCCACAGGCCACACGCCGATGATGCAGCAGTACTTGGCGATCAAGGCCGAGTGTCCGGACATGCTGCTGTTCTATCGCATGGGCGACTTCTACGAGCTCTTCTACGACGACGCGCGCCGCGCTTCGAAGCTGATCGACATCGCGCTGACGAAGCGCGGGCAGTCGAACGGCGCGCCGATCCCGATGGCGGGCGTGCCGGTGCATTCCGTCGAGACGTACCTCGCGCGGCTGATCCGGCTCGGCGAGTCCGTCGCGATCTGCGAGCAGATCGGCGACCCGGCCGCGAGCAAGGGGCCCGTCGCCCGCGAGATCGTCCGCATCGTGACCCCGGGCACGCTGACCGACTCGGCGCTGCTCGACGAGCGCGAGACCCGCCACCTGGCGGCCGTGAAGCTCGGCCGGCCGATCGGGCTCGCCTGGCTCGATCTCGCCGGCGGCCGCTTCGCCGTGGACGAGCTCGCCGACCTCGACGCCCTCGCCGCGGAGCTCGAGCGGCTGAAGCCGGCGGAGCTCCTGATCGCCGAGGACGCGTCCGGGCCGGACTGGCTGCTCGAGCGGCCGGCCGTGCGTCCCCGCCCGCCGTGGCAGTTCGACGAGGAGAGCGGCCGCCGCCTGCTCTGCGAGCAGTTCGGCGTGCGCGACCTGCTCGGCTTCGACGCCGAGGACGTGCCGGCGGCCATCGGCGCGGCCGGGTGCCTGCTGCAGTACGTGAAGGAGACGCAGCGGGCGCGCGTGCCGCACCTTCGCGGCCTCACGCGCGAGCGGCGCGACGACGCGCTGATCATGGATGTCGCGACGCGGCGCAATCTCGAGATCGAGACGAGCTTGGGCGGGCGCCCCGAGTACACGCTGGCCGGCATCATGGACCGATGCGCGACGGCCATGGGCAGCCGGCTGCTCCGCCGGTGGCTGAACCGGCCGATTCGCGCGCGGGCCGAGCTCGAGCTGCGCCAGCAGGCCGTGACGGCGCTTCACGGTGCACCGGAGCTTCGCGCGATCCGCGCGGAGCTCGGCGAGATCTGCGACCTCGAGCGCATCCTCACGCGCGTCGCGCTCGGCTCCGCACGCCCGCGGGATCTCGCGCAGCTGCGGGACGGCCTCGCGCGGCTGCCGGAGCTGAAGCGCCTGCTCGGCGAGCTCGACGCGCCGCGTCTCGCCGAGCTCGCGGCACGGTGCGGGGAGCACGAGGCCGAGCGCGCGCTGCTCGAGCGCGCGATCGTCGACGCGCCGCCGGTGCTGCTGCGCGACGGCGGCGTGATCGCGGAGGGCTACGACGCCGAGCTCGACGAGCTGCGCGCGATCAGCGAGAACGCGGGCCGTTACCTCGACGAGCTCGAGGCGAAGCAGCGCGAACGGACGGGCATCGCGTCGCTCAAGGTCGGCTACAACAAGGTGCACGGCTTCTACATCGAGGTCGGCAAATCGCATTCCGATACCGTGCCGGCCGACTACGTGCGGCGGCAAACCCTGAAGGGCGCGGAGCGCTACATCACTCCGGAGCTCAAGGCGTTCGAGGACAAGGTGCTCGGCGCGCGGGAACGGGCGCTCGCGCGCGAGAAGCACCTCTACGAGGCGCTGCTCGCATCGCTTGCCGCCGATCTCGAGGCGCTGCAGACGACCGCGGCCACGGTCGCCGAGATCGACGTGCTCGCGAATCTCGCCGAGCGCGCGCAGGCGCTCGATCTCTCGCGGCCGCGTCTCGTCACGGAGCCGCGGCTGAAATACCGGACGGGCCGCCACATCGGCGTCGAGCAATCGAGCGACGCGCCGTTCGTGCCGAACGATCTGGATCTCGACGACCGCCGGCGGATGCTGATCGTCACCGGCCCGAACATGGGCGGCAAATCCACATACATGCGGCAGACCGCGCTGATCGCGATCCTCGCGCACGTCGGCAGCTTCGTGCCGGCCGAGGACGCGGAGATCGGTCCGATCGACCGCATCTTCACGCGCATCGGGGCCGGCGACGATCTGACGGGCGGCCGCTCGACGTTCATGGTCGAGATGACCGAGACCGCGAACATCCTGAACAACGCGACGCGGGAGAGCCTCGTGCTGATGGACGAGGTCGGCCGCGGGACGAGCACCTTCGACGGGCTCTCCCTCGCGTGGGCCGCGGCACGCCACATCGCTCGGCACGTCGGCGCGTTCACGCTCTTCGCCACGCACTATTTCGAGCTCACGAGCCTGCCGGAGGAACTCGGGTCCTGCGCGAACGTGCATCTCGACGCCACCGAGCACGGGCGCGAGCTGATCTTCCTGCATCGGGTGAAGCCCGGCCCGGCGAATCAAAGCTACGGGCTCTCGGTCGCGGAGCTCGCCGGCGTGCCGCGGGAGGTGATCGAGGAGGCGCGCGAGTATCTGGCGCGGCTCGAGCGGCATCAGCAGGCGCTCGCCCCGCCGAGCCCGCAGCGGCAGCTCGAGCTCGCGCCGCCGGCCGACGCGGCGGCGGCATCCGTCGCGGACGCGCTTCGCCGCATCGACGTCGACGCGCTGTCGCCGCGCGAGGCGCTCGGCGTGCTGTACGACCTCGCGGAGAAGGCGAAGCGGCGCTGACGTGCGCGGCGCTAAAGGCAAAGCCGCGCTGACGCCGGCGGCGCTAAGGGCGAAGCGATGCCGACGCGCGGCGCTACCCGCGCGGCTTCGGCTCCGTGAAGCGGCCGGCGCGAAGAAACCGGACGACGTGCTCGGCGACCTCCGGCGACCACAGCATCGACAGATGCGTGCAGGGCAGCACGACATGATCGGCAGCGCCGGCGAGACGCGTCTCGTCGACGGCGACCGTGCCGTCGTTCGGCGACGGCAGCCCGCCGAGCAGCCGGCCGAGGCCGAGCGGCAGGCTGCCCGCGATCACGCCGACCTCGCATGGCCCCGTCCACGCGCCGCAGCCGCCGCTCGTGAGGAGATCGCGGATGCAGCGGCCGACGACGCGCCGCCCGAACGGAGTGCCCTCGAGCACGCGCCCGGCGTGCGTCCCGTTCAACGGCGAGCCGAGGCAGACGATCCGGCCGGCATGCGGCAGCGCATGGCGCTGGAAGAGCCTGAGGATCAGCACGCCGCCGAGGCTGTGACCGACGAAATGCAGCGGCGCGCCGGGGATGCCCGCCGCGAACTCGGCGAGGCGATTCGCGTTCTCGTCGAGCCCGTGCTCGACGGTCCGGTAGACGAAAACGTACGTTCGGTATCCGGCGGCCTCGAGCCGCCGCCGCAGCAGCCACGTCTCCCATCCCGGCATCCACAGCCCGTGGACGACGACGACGGCCGGCCCCGGGCCGACATTCGTCGACGGCGGCGGCATGGCCGGGCGCCGTGCCGGCGGCGGGCTCACCTCATTCATGTCCCTCATTGGCGGCGCTCGCGCGCAGGCGTTCCAGCGCTTCGCGATTCGTCCACGAGCCGACGCGGGCGATCGCTTCCTCGAGAGGCAGCCACAGATAGCGGCGATGCTCGCGCGGATCGATCGTGACCGGCAGCGCCTCGGGCAGCTCGAGGTAGAAGAGATGCTCGAGGTTCTCCTCGACGCCGGGCGGATACCGGTGGCGCCACTCGGGCAGGATGCGGAAGCGCCGGCGCACGTTCGCCTCGCGGAGCCCGGCCGGGTCGAGCCCGGTTTCCTCGACGACCTCGCGGGCCGCCCCGTCCGCCGGAGCCTCGCCCCACTGCAGGCTGCCGGTCACCGACTGCCAGAAGCCGGCGGGAACGACGCGCTCGAGCAGCAGGCACGCCCGCGCCGCGTCGTGGATCACGACGAGCACGGACTCGGGGCGGCGATACGCGGGATCCGCGTCGTCGGCCGCCGTTTCCCGGTCCGGTCCGCGCGGGTCAGGCTGCGGCGTCCGTTCCGGCCGGCCGGGCATCCGCGCGCTCCGTCAGCTCCCGGCCGGCGTGCGCAAACGGATGCCGACCTCGCGAAGCTGCTCGGGGTCCGCCGGGCTCGGCGCGCCGGTCATCAGGCAGCTCGCGTTCTGCGTCTTCGGGAACGCGATGACCTCGCGGATGCTCTCGGCGCCCGCCATCAGCATCACGAGCCGGTCGAGGCCGAATGCGATACCGCCGAGCGGCGGGCAGCCGTACTGCAACGCCGTCAGCAGGAAGCCGAACTTCGCGGACGCCTCGTCGCGGGAGATGCCGAGCACGTCGAACACGGCCGTCTGCATCTCCGGGTCGTGGATACGGATCGAGCCGCCGCCGATCTCGTAGCCGTTGATGACCATGTCGTATGCGCGTGACATCGCGGCGAGCGGCGCCGCCCGGAGCTCGTCCGGAGTCACGTCGCGCGGCGCCGTGAACGGGTGGTGCAGCGGCGAGAGCGTTCCCTTCTCGTCCGCCTCGAACATCGGAAAGTCGACGACCCACAGCGGCGCGAAGCCTTCGGCAACGAGCCCCCGGTCGCGCGCGAGAGCGTCGCGCAGCACGGCGAGCGAATCGTTTACGACACGGCTCTTGTCGGCGCCGAAGAAGACCAGGTCGCCGCTCTCCGCGCGCACGCGCTCGAGCACGGCCTCGATCGCCTCGTCGGGCAGGAACTTCAGGATCGGCGACTGCAAGCCGTCCCGGCCGGCGCCGCGGTCGTTGACCTTGATGTAGGCGAGCCCCTTCGCGCCGTGGCGCCCGACGAGCGTCGTGTAGTCGTCGATTTCCTTCCGCGTGAGGCTGCCGCCGCCGGGAAGGCGCAGCGCCGCGACGCGGCTCTCGGGATCCTGCGCCGGCGCCGCAAACACCTTGAAGTCGACGCCCGCCATGAGGTCGGCGACCTCGACGAGCTCGAGCGGGTTGCGCAGGTCCGGCTTGTCCGTGCCGAAGCGCGACAGGGCCTCGGCGAACGTCATGCGCGGAAACGGATCCGGCAGCTCGATGCCCATCACGCGCGCGAAGCAGTCGCGCATCAGCGCTTCCATTAGCGACGTGATCGCGGCCTCGTCCATGAAGCTCGTCTCGATGTCGAGCTGCGTGAACTCGGGCTGGCGGTCCGCTCTCAAGTCCTCGTCGCGGAAACACTTGACGATTTGGTAGTACCGGTCGAGGCCCGCGATCATCAGGATCTGCTTCATGAGCTGCGGCGACTGCGGCAGCGCGAAGAAGTTGCCGGGCTGCGTGCGGCTCGGGACGAGATAGTCGCGGGCGCCCTCGGGCGTCGTCTTCGTGAGGATCGGCGTCTCGACGTCGATGAAGCCCGCATCGTCGAGAAAGGCGCGCAGCGCGCGCGTGACCGCGTGCCGCAAGCGCAGATTGCGGAGCATCGACTCGCGGCGCAGATCGAGATATCGGTAGCGCAGCCGCAGCTCCTCGCTCGCGGGCTCGTCGTGATGGAACGGAGGCGTCGCGGACTTGTTCAGCACGGTGAGCGCGTCGGCGAGAAGCTCGACCTCGCCCGTGGCGAGCGCCGGGTTCACGGTGCCTTCCGGCCGGTCCCGCACCACACCTTCGACCGCGATCACGTACTCCCCGCGCAGCCGCTCCGCCTCGGCGAAAACATCGGGGCGCTCCGGGTCGAACACGATCTGCAGCAGACCTTCGCGGTCCCGCAGGTCGACGAAGATCACGCCGCCGTGATCGCGCCGGCGATGCACCCAGCCCGCGACGGCGATCCGCCGGCCGACCAGGCTTCGATCTACGTGGCCGCAGTAGTGACTGCGCATTGGCTAACCCTCTTCTCCGGCGGCTCGTCGGTCGGGCCGTCGCCGCCGCTCCGGCGTGTCGCCCGAAGGTCGCGCGGCCGGACCCGGCGGCGCGGCGTTCCCGATAAGGAACGACAAAGACGCGGGAGGGTCAAGGCGACCCGAAAGGGCGCGAATCTTACGGTGCGGCCTCGAACCGCGCAAGCCGGCGACGGCGCGCTGCGGCTTCGTCCGGGCTGCGGGCGGCTCCCGCGGAGCCGCTCGAGAGACGATTCTCCGCGGGAACACGGCCTCCCGCGCGCCCGCCGTTCACTCCAAGGCAGTAGACTCGCATCATCACGGGAGACTCGTGAGCACGCGCATGGAAACATGGCCCCGGCGCCACCGCATCACCGCCGATGAGTACTGTCGGATGGCGGAGGTCGGCCTACTGGCGCCGGAGGCACGCGTCGAGCTGATCGAGGGAGAGATCTTCGACTTGCCGGCGCTCGGAAAGACCCACGAAAGCGTGGTCGATCAGCTCAACCATTTGCTCGTTCCGGCCGTGGGCGACCGCGCAATCGTGCGCGTGCAGGGCTCGGTTCGCCTCAGCTCGTTCTCAAAGTTCCGCTTTATGCGCGTCACGGCGTCCCGGAGGTGTGGATCGTGGATCTGCGGCACGATCGGCTGCGCTTCTATCGATCGCTCGTCGATGGCGAGTACCGGGACAAGACCTGGACGTCCAAGCCGGGCCTCACGCGGATCGCCGCGTTGCCGGAGACGTCGGTCGATCTGTCGCGCCTGCTCGCGCCGTAGGCCGGTGATCAGTTATCGAATGTCGTAGCTGCGCGCTGATCGACGCATCCTCGCTCGCATCGAATGGGAGATACGCGTTCGCGATGTCCCGTGTGATGAGTTCCGCGCTCGAGCGAGTGGCCGATCAGGATGAGCTCTGTAGTAAATCGCCGTGGCGGTCACCCCGACCGGCCGGACCTGGTCGGCGGCCGCTAGCTCGCCGGGGGTGCTCCCGCCGTGTTCACCATCCACGGCACGCCGAACCTGTCGATGAAGCTCCCGTAGCCCGGCGACCAGAACGTCGCGTTGAAGGGCATGACGACCTTGCCTCCCTCCGAGAGGGCGTCGAACACGGCTTTCGCCTTGTCCGCATCGTCGAAGTGCAACGTCACATCGAAGCCGTTCTTGGGCTTGTCGATGTTCGGCGCCCAATCCTTGGCCATGTCGGCCCCCATGATCGCCTGGTCGCCGACGTCGAGCCAGCAATGCATGAGCCAGTTCTTGTATTCGGGCTTGACGGGCATGTCCGGCGGACCATCGCCGTACGGCACGGCCGCCGTAATCTTGCCGCCGAGCACTCTGGCATAAAACTCGAACGCCTCCCGGCACTGCCCCTGAAAAGACAAGCTCGTCACGATCTTCATGGCATCACCCTCCTGGTTGGAGGGCCGATACTAGACGTCTTGAGGCTCCTAATGCCATCCGAGCAAGCACCGTAGCCTTCGCCGTTCGAGCGTATCGAGCGACGCAGCGTCGCCGGCGCCCTTCGCACTTCAACCGGTCAGCGTGGCGAGCCACGCCGTGAAACGAACCCACGGCTCGGTGTCCGTGATCAACGCCCGCGCCGCCTGGTTCGCGACGAGAAACGCGCCGCCCGCGATCCACACGGATGCACCCGCCCGACCGTCCGCCGGTCGAGCAGGACGAGGGCGACGAGCAGCCCGTCGACGATGACCGTGCCGAGCAGCACGCGCTCCGCCAGCGTCGTCATTCCCGGCACGAGCCGCACCAGGCGCACCACCGCCGCGCCGATGATCGCGAACGAGGCGAGCACCATCAGCCGCCGGTGAATCTCGGGCCGGCGGACATTCGCGATCGCAAGCGCGACGAACGTCGTGAACATCAGCATCGCCGAGAAGCCGAGTGCGGCGACATAGCGCGCGACCTCCGGCTGCGGACCCTGCAACCCGGCCGCGAGGCTCACGATCTGCACCAGGATTCCGGAGAACGCCATCACGGCCGCGAGCGCGATGCCGAAGAGACCGAGCTCCCGGTGCCAGCCCGTGCGCCCGTCCGCCACGAGCGCCGTCTGCGCGACAAAATAGAGCATCCACAGAAAGAACAGCACACCGTGGAAGTGGACGGCCGGATGGAGCGCGAGCGTCCCGGCGGCCAACGGCGCCCAGTAGCTCGGCACGAAGCCTGCGAAAGCGACGGCGGCCATCGACACTGCCGTACCGAAGTAGAGCTTGCCGTGCGAGGCCGCGCGGGCGCGCCGCCTCAGCGGCTCCCCGGTGCCGGAATAGGCGACTGCGCTCATCGGTGCTTTCTCCTCTGTGCTCGGGCGATTGCGATGGCCCCGGATTCGGGACGACACTATCGTTGGGCCGATGAAATGACGTTGCCCCGGGGTGAAATGCGGTGAAATCCGCTTGGAAACCCGACGCAGGCTCGGCATGAGCGGCACTGCCCCAGCGAGCGGCGTCTACGAGTTCGGCGAGTTTCGGCTCGACCCGGCGCGACGCCTGCTCGCACGCGCGCACGGGGAGCCGGTGCCCATCACAGGCAAGCCCTTCGACGCGCTCGCCTATCTGGTCGAGCGCGCCGGCACGGTCGTGCCGCGTCGCGAGCTCTCGCAGGCGCTGTGGCCGTCGACGGTCGTCGAGGACAACAACCTGAGCCAGACCGTGCTCGCGTTGAGGCGCGCGCTCGGTGACACGCAGAGCGCGCCGCGGTTCGTCGCGACGATACCGCGCCGCGGCTACCAGTTCATCGCGCCCGTTCGGCGCGCCCCGCCAAGCGCCCCGGGGGCGTATACGCCGGCGCGCCCCGGTGCGATCGCCGTGCTGCCTTTCCAGAACCTGAGCCCGCTCGCGGAGCACGCCTACTTCGCCGCCGGAATGCACGAGGAAGTGCTGAGCCGCCTCGGGCGGATTCGCGGACTGGAGGTGAAAGGGCGCACGTCGGTGCTCCGCTATGCGGAAGGGACGACGCCCATCGAGACCATCGTGCGCGAGCTCGCCGTCGCGGCCGTGCTCGAAGGCAGCGTGCGTTACGCCGCGGAGCGGGTGCGGGTGAGCGTGCGCTTGGTCGACGCCGGCGGCACCGAGCTCTGGAGCGAGACGTACGACGACGAGCTCGGCGACGTGTTCGCGATCCAGGCGGACATTGCGGAACGCATCGCAGCGGCGCTCGCGGCCGAGCTCACGCCGGCCGAACGCTCGAGCGTAGGGGCCGCGCCGACGCAGTCGCTCGAAGCCTATGCGCTTTACCTCCAGGCGGTCGCGCTCTATCGCGCACGCGGCGGTATCGGCGTGAGCATGCCGTTCGACGTGCGTGCCGAGATCGATCGCCTGCTCGGCGAGGCGCTCGCTCTCGACGGCCGCTTCGCGGCGGCGGTCGGATGGCGCGCTCATGTCGCGCTCGATTCGCTGATCTTCGATCCCCTCCAGGCGGAGGATTGGCCGCGGACGAGAGCGGCCTTGATCGAGCGTATCGAAGGCGATGCCGCACGTGCCCTCGAGCTCGAGCCCTCTCAAGCGATGGCGCACGTGATACTCGCGCGCCTCGCGATGTACCGCGGGCGGCTCGACGAATCACTCGCGCGGCTCGAGCGCGCGCGCGAGCTTCGGCCGAGCGATTCGGTCGTGCTGCACTACACCGCGATGATCGAGACCCTGCTCGACCGGCATGAGGCCGCCGTCCGCACGGCACGGCGAGCGCTCGAGCTCGACCCGCTGAATCCGGCGCCGTACACGCCGCTCGTGCTCGGGCTGCGCGCACTCGGCGATCTCGCCGGCGCGCGGGCGGCCGCTCGGGCCGCGATCGAGTGCGTGCCCGCCGCGCCGATCGGCTACATTCACCTCGCGAGAACCGAGACGGCCGGCGGCGAGCCGGAGCGCATCCTGGAGGCACTGCGCATCGCCGAGCGCTTTTTCGACGACACGACGCGCAACTTCCGCGTCGACGCGGCGCTCAGCTATGCGCGCGCCGGCGCACGGGCGGATGCGGAGCGCTCGATCCGCGAGTTCGAGCGGGCGAGCGCCGGACGGCGCATCGAGCCGGGGCTCGACGCGATGGCGGCGCTCGCGCTCGGCCAATACGCCCGCGCGCGCGAAACCCTCGAGCAGGCGGTCGCGACGCGCGCGAGCGGCATGGACCCGATCCCGCTGCTTCTCATCCGCCGCAACACGTGGGCGGACCCGGTGCTCGAGCAGCCGGAATGGCAGACGCTGCGCGCACGGCTCGGGTACGAAAGGAACCGAGGTTGAGCTGGCACGCCGCCTTGATTCGGCTCCGGAACCGCTTCTACGCGTTGTCCGCGCGACGCGGGAAGGTCGAGCGCGACCCGAAAGGGCGCGAACCCTAAGGCGCGGCCTTGGACGGCGCAACCCGGCGGCGGCGCGGGCCGCCTTCGGCCAGGCTCTCCTGCGGCTCCCGCGGCATGCCGGCGCTTTCCGGGATCGGGGCGGCGGCCGCGTCTCGACCGCGCGCGGGCGGGGCGGCCGTTGCGCCGGCCTCGGCAGGAACCTGGGGGTGGGACGGCGGTACCGCGCCTGCCGGCAGCTCGAGCTCGACCTGCTTAGAGGATTCCGGCTCCCATCTCGGCGTGACGACGCCGAGCGAGACGATCATCTTCAACGCGTCCTCGACCGTCATGTCGAGCTCGACGATCTGCTCCCGGGGCACGAACAGAATGAAGCCCGACGTCGGATTGGGCGTCGTCGGCAGGAACACGCTGACGACGGTCTCGCCGGTGCGCTCTTGCACTTCCCCGACGGTGTCGGAGGTCTGAAACGCCAGCGAGTACATTCCCGGATGCGGGTACTGGATCAGCAGCACGCGCTTGAACGACTGGCTCGTGTCGCTGAAGACGACCTCGACGAAGTGCTTGACCGAGCCATAGACCGTGCGCACGAACGGAATGCGCGCGAGCCACGACTCGTAGAGGCTCACGAGCCGGCGGCCGATCAAGTTCGCGGCGAGGATGCCGGTGGCGAGCAGCACGGCGAACGCGAGAAAGCCCGAGACCATCGCGTTCAGTCCGGGCACGCCGAAGTCGAAAAGCGCCTCCGGCCGATAGGGCGCCGGCAGCCAGAAGAGCAGCCGCTCCATCAGACCGAGGAGCAGCCGGAAGACGAAGATCGTGGCGCCGACGGGGGCCCAGACGAGCAGGCCGGCGACGAGATAGCGGCGGAGACGAGCCACCGGAGCCCCTCAAGCGACCGCGCTGCTCGCCCCGCTCGTGCCCTTTGCCTGTTTTTCCTTCTTCTCGGCTTTCGACGCGTCGGCGCTCTTCGCCGTGTCGCCCGACTTCTTCGACCCGTCGTCGGCCGATTTGGACTTGCCGTCCTCGGCGGACTTGCGCTGACCGTCATCGGCCAGGTTGCGCTTCTTCTCCTTGTCGGACTTGAAGTCGGTCTCGTACCAGCCGCCGCCCTTCAGCCGGAAGGCAGGCGCCGACACCAGACGACGCAGCGACGGCTCCTCGCATTCCGGGCAGTCCTTCAACGGCTCGTCGCTCAGCTTCTGCAACGCGTCCAGCGTATGTCCGCAGGCGGCGCATCGATACTCGTAGATCGGCATGCTTGAAGTTCTCTCGCTAATCCATGGCCGGTCAACCATTTGGGGCGTCCCGCGCGATTTCAAGAGGCGGCACGCCCCGGCCTTCGCGCGGTCCCGCGCGGCGCGTCGGATTATCGGCGGGACGTCCCGCGGGGGGAAGCGATTCCGCCCGAAAATCGACAAAAACCGCCTCCGAAAAAGGTGTCAGACACCTTTTCCGGGGAAAAAGGTGTCTGACACCTTTTTTCTCGGGCAGACACCTTTTTCGGTCACGCGGCGGCGGCTGCCGGGCCCTTGCGGAAGCCGAGCCCGTCGGGCTCGGCCGTGACGCGGATCGTGTCGCCGGGACCGAAGTCGCCGCGCAGGATCCGCTCGGCGAGCGGATTCTCGAGCTGCTGCTGAATCGCGCGCTTCAGCGGCCGGGCGCCATACACCGGGTCGTACCCCGCCTCCGCGAGCCGGTCGACCGCCGACGCGTCGAGCTCGAGGCCGATGTCGCGCTCGCCGAGGCGCCGGCGCAAGTACTCGAGCTGGATGTCGACGATCCGCCGGATGTGCTCCGTCTCGAGCGGATGGAACACGACGACGTCGTCGATGCGGTTGATGAACTCCGGCCGGAAGTGCTGCCCGACGATCTGCATGACTTCCGCCTTCATCCGCGCGTAGTTCTCCGCGCCCGCGAGCTCCTGAATGCGCTGGCTGCCCAGGTTCGACGTCATGATCACGACCGTGTTGCGGAAGTCGACCGTGCGGCCGTGCCCGTCCGTGAGGCGGCCGTCGTCGAGCACCTGAAGCAGCACGTTGAAGACATCCGGGTGCGCTTTCTCGACCTCGTCGAGCAGCACGACGGAGTAGGGCTTGCGCCGCACGGCCTCGGTGAGATAGCCGCCCTCCTCGTAGCCGACGTACCCCGGCGGCGCGCCGATCAGCCGCGCGACCGAATGCTTCTCCATGAACTCGGACATGTCGATGCGCACCATCGCGTCCTCGGTATCGAACAGGAACGCGGCGAGCGCCTTCGTGAGCTCGGTCTTGCCGACGCCGGTCGGCCCCAGAAACAGGAACGAGCCGTTCGGCCGGTTCGGATCGGCGAGCCCCGCGCGTGAGCGACGGATCGCGTTCGCGACGGCATGCACGGCCTCCTCCTGACCGACGACGCGCTTGCCGATGAACTCCTCCATCTTGAGCAGCTTCTCGCGCTCGCTCTCGAGCATTTTCGAGACGGGGATGCCCGTCCACTTCGAGACGACCTCCGCAACCTCCTCCTCGGTGACGCGGTTGCGCAGCAGCTTGTGGGCCGACGTGTCCTTCTCGGCCGCCGCGGCCTGCGCGAGCTGGCGCTCGAGCTCCGGGATCCGGCCGTACTGAAGCTCGGACATCCGCGTGAGGTCACCCGCGCGGTGCGCCTTCTCGAGCTCGACCTTCGCGTGCTCGAGCGCCTCCTTGATGTGCGTCGTGCCCTGCATCGCCGCCTTCTCGGCCTTCCAGATCTCCTCGAGGTCCGAGTACTCCTTCTCGAGCCGCTGGATCTGCGCTTCGAGGTCCGCGAGGCGGCGCTTCGAGGCCTCGTCCGATTCCTTCTTCAGCGCCTCGCGCTCGATCTTGAGCTGGATCAGCCGCCGGTCGAGGCGGTCCATCTCCTCCGGCTTCGAGTCGATCTCCATGCGAATGCGCGACGCGGCCTCGTCGACGAGGTCGATGGCCTTGTCAGGAAGGTTGCGATCGGTGATGTAGCGGTGCGAGAGCGTCGCTGCGGCAACGATCGCCGGGTCGGTGATCTCGACGCCGTGGTGGACCTCGTAGCGCTCCTTCAAGCCGCGCAGGATCGCGATCGTATCCTCGACGGTCGGCTCGTCCACGAGCACCTTCTGGAAGCGCCGCTCGAGCGCCGCGTCCTTCTCGACGTGCTTGCGGTACTCGTCGAGCGTCGTGGCGCCGACGCAGTGGAGCTCGCCGCGCGCGAGCGCGGGCTTCAGCATGTTGCCGGCGTCCATCGCGCCCTCGGCCGCGCCGGCGCCGACCAGCGTGTGCATCTCGTCGATGAAGAGAATGATCTGGCCCTGCTGCTTCGCGAGCTCGTTCAGCACGGCCTTCAGGCGCTCCTCGAACTCGCCGCGAAACTTGGCGCCCGCGATCAGCGCGCCGAGGTCGAGCACGAGCAGGCGCTTCGACTTCAGGCCCTCGGGCACCTCGCCGTTCACGATGCGCTGCGCGAGGCCTTCGACGATCGCGGTCTTGCCGACGCCCGGCTCGCCGATCAGCACGGGGTTGTTCTTCGTGCGCCGCTGGAGCACCTGGATCGTGCGGCGGATCTCGTCGTCGCGCCCGATGACCGGGTCGAGCTTGCCCTGCTCGGCGCGCTCGGTCAGGTCGATCGTGTACTTGTCGAGCGCCTGCCGCATCTCTTCCGCGTTCGGGTCCTGCACCTTGTTGCCCCCGCGAATCTCGTCGATGGCCTTCACGATGGCGCCCTTCACGGCTCCGGCCTCCTCGAGCATGCGGCCGAGCTCGCCGCGCGCCTGGAGCGCCGCAAGCACGAAAAGCTCGCTCGAGATGTAGGCGTCGCCGCGCTCCTGCGCGAGCTTGTCCATGATGTTCAGCAGCTTGCCGAGCTCGTTCGAGAGGTGGACCTCGCCTTCCGAAGCGCCCTGAACGGTCGGCAGGCGGTCGAGGGCCTGGCCCAGCGACGAGAGCAGGCGGTTCATGTTCACGCCCGCCTTCGTCAGCACGCCGCGGATCGTCCCGCCCTCCTGCTCGAGCAGCGCCGCCATCACGTGCACGGGCTCGATGTACTGATGGTCGCGGCCGACCGCCATCGACTGCGCGTCGGCGAGCGCGAGCTGAAACTTGCTGGTGAGTTTGTCCATGCGCATGACGACGCGCTCCCTGAATTCGCTCGGGTGAAAACTTCGATTCCGCCCAGAGACATGGGGCCCCGCGGCCGCGATATCAACCGCTCCGGTGCCGCGTGCTCAGCTCTCCTTCCAGATCAGTGCCGCCATTCGGCCGCACGGGGCCTCGCGGCGGTGCGAGAAGAAGCGGTCGCCGTCCGAATGCGTGCAGTACCCGCCGCCGAACACGGCGCCGACGCCGGCCCGCGCGAGGCTCTCGGCCGCGAGAGCGTAGAGGTCGGCGAGCCAGCGCCCGCGCGCGTTGCGCACGAAGCTCCGCTCGACGGCGAACCCGCGCTCGGCGAACGCCGCGCGGACCTCGTCCCCGACCTCGAAGGCGCGCGGCCCGATGGCCGGGCCGAGCCACGCGACGACGTCGGCTCCGGGGACGCCGAGCGCTTCGACGGCGGCCGGCAGCACGCCGCCCGCGAGCCCGCGCCAGCCGGCGTGCGCGACGCCCACACGGCGCCCTTGGCGGTCGGCGAGGAGGACCGGCAGGCAATCGGCGGTCAGCACCGTGCAGACGACGCCGAGGCGCCCGGTGACCGCGCCGTCGGCCGGCGCGACGGCTTCCCGGTCGAGGTCGAGGACCCGCGTGCCGTGGACTTGCTCGAGCCACCGCGGCTCCTCGGGAAGCGCCAGGCGAGCGGCAACGCGCCGGCGGTTCTCCGCGACGTTGGCCGGGTCATCGCCCACGTGGCCGCCGAGGTTCAGGCTCGCGTAGGCGCCCGTGCTCACGCCGCCCGTCCGCAGCGTGACGCAGGCGCGCACGCCCTGCGGGGCGGGCCACTCCGGCGCGATCGCGAAGCCGTCCCCGGCGGCGCTCATCGGCTTGCTCCGTAGGCATCGCGCTCCCGCCCGCGGCCGGCCGCCGCGGCCGCGTCGGCCCGCAACGCGGCGAGCAGCGCCTCCATGTCCGCCGGGAGCGCGCTCTCGAACGAGAGCGGCTCCCCGGTGCCGGGGTGCCGGAGCGCGAGCCGCGCGGCGTGGAGCGCCTGGCGGCCGAACGTCTCGAGCAAGGCGCGGAGCCCCTCGGTCGGCTGCGGCGGAAAGCGGGGGCGCCCGCCGTAGAGCGGGTCGCCGACGAGCGGGGCGCGCAGGTGCGCCATGTGCACGCGGATCTGGTGCGTGCGCCCCGTCTCGAGCTCGACCTCGATCGACGTGTGCGCGCGGAACCGCTCGAGCACGCGGTAATGCGTGCGCGCCGCGCGCCCGCGCCCGGTCACCGCCTGCTTCAGACGATCGCGCGGATGGCGCCCGATCGGCGCATCCACGACGCCGCCCCCGGTCAGCACGCCCTGGCAGACGGCGACGTAGGTGCGGCGGATCTCGCGCCGTTCGAGCCGGGCCGCGAGCGCCGCCTGCGCCTCGAGGGTCCGTGCGACGAGCAAGAGACCGCTCGTGTCCTTGTCCAGGCGGTGAACCAATCCCGCGCGCGGCAGCGCCGCGAGCGCCGGGTCGAGATGCAGCAGCGCATTCTGGAGCGTCCCCGACGGGTTGCCGGCGCCCGGATGGACGATGAGCCCCGCGGGCTTGTCGACGACGAGGAGCGCCGGGTCCTCGTAAACGACGGTCAGCGGAATGGGCTCCGGGCGGACCGGCACGGCGGCCTCGAGCTCGGCCGCGAGCACGAGCTCGTCGCCGGCCCGGACCTTGCGCTTCGCCTCGGCCGGCTCGCCGGCGAGGGTGATGCAGCCTGCGTCGATCCAGGCCTTCAGGCGGCTCCGCGAGAACTCCGGGATCAGCGCCGCGGCCGCCTGGTCGAGGCGCTTCCCGGCGAGCTCCGGCGGGATCACGGCGCGCCGGAAGACGACGTCGGCCCCCCCGTCATCGTCGTCGGCGAAACTTTCGGCCATGGCTCCTCGTCAAAAGGTAAAATTCGCCTTCCGGACGGCGGCCGCGGCGGGCGGCCCAACAAAAGCCATGAGCGGGGATCGATGCCTTCGATGATCAAACGACTGCTGCTCGGCGCCATCGCCTGCGCCGCGGCGAGCTGCGGCGGCAACGACAACATCGTGGAGGATGCCGGACCCGAGGCGCTCTACGACCGCGGCAGCGAGATGATGGAGGCGGGCAACTATCAAGGAGCGGTCCAGTATTTTCTCCAGCTCGAGGCGCGCTACCCGTTCAGCAATCTGACGAGGCAGGCGCAGCTCGACATCATCTCCGCCTATTATAAGAGCCGCCAGCCGGAGGCCGCGATCGACGCCGCCGACGAGTTCATCCGCGAGAACCCCACGCACCCGCGCGTGGACTACGCGCTCTATATGAAGGGCCTGGTGTACTTCGACGAGGGCCCGAATGTCCTCGAGCGGCTGTTCAAGGTGGACATGTCGGCCCGGCCGCCGAAGGACACCGAGGAAGCGTTCAACGTGTTCCAGGAGTTGCTCCGGCGCTTCCCGGACAGCCGCTACGCGGCCGATGCGCACCGCCGTATGGTCTTCCTGCGCAACCGGCTCGCCGAGTACGAGAATCACGTCGCGCGCTGGTACATTCGTCGCGGCGCCTACGTCGCCGCCGTGCAGCGCGCGGAATACGCGATCGAGCACTACCCCGGCGCACCGCAGCTCGAGGAAAGCCTCGAGATCATGATCGAGGCGTATAACGAGCTCGGCATGACCGAGCTCGCCGCCGACGCGCGCCGCGTGCTCGAGCGCAGCTTCGGGGACGGCGCGACGCCGTCGGAGCCGATCCGGCTGGATTGAAAACGCGTCGTCTGAAAAAGGTGTCTGAAAAAGGTGTCTGACACCTTTTCCGTGGAAAAGGTGTCTGACACCTTTTTTCGTCGCGCTCAATAAGCCGACGTGATCGGGTAGCGCCAGTCGCGGCCGAACGCGCGGCCGCTGACGCGCACGCCGGGCGGCGCCTGCCGGCGCTTGTACTCGGCCCGCTTCACCATCTGAAGCACCTTCACGACCGTCTCCCGCTCGAAGCCGAGCGCCGCGATCTGCTCCACGGAGTAGTCCTTCTCGATGAAAAGCTCGAGGATCGGGTCGAGCTGATCGTAGGGCGGAAGGGAGTCCGAATCCTTCTGGTCGGGCCTGAGCTCCGCGCTCGGCGCCCTGGTGATCGTGCGCTCCGGGATCACGCGCGAGATGGCGTTGCGGTAGCGCGCGAGACGGTACACCAGGGTCTTGCTGCAATCCTTGAGGGGCGCGAACCCGCCGGCCATGTCGCCGTAAAGGGTCGCGTACCCCACGGCCATCTCGCTCTTGTTGCCCGTGGACAGCAGCATTTCGCCGAGCTTGTTCGAGATCGCCATCAGCAGCAGGCCGCGGCAGCGCGCCTGGATGTTTTCCTCGGTCGCATCCGGCGGCAGTCCGCCGATGACGTCCTTCAGCACGCCGAGCGTCGCCTCGAACATCGGCTCGATCGACATCACGTGGTAGCGCACGCCGAGCATCCGCGCCTGCTCGGACGCGTCGTCGAGGCTCATTTGCGACGTGTATCGCGACGGCATCATTACCGCGTGCACGCGCTCCGCGCCGAGCGCGTCCACCGCGATCGCGAGGGTGAGCGCCGAGTCGACGCCGCCGGAAAGCCCGAGCACGACGCCCTTGAAGCCGTTCTTCTCCACGTAGTCGCGCGTGCCGAGCACGAGCGCTTCGTAAACGCTCTTCTCGTGCTCCGGATGAGGCGTCTTCGGACCCGGGAGCACGCGCACGGCGCCTTGCTGCGTCTCGATCTCGACGACGTAGATCCCCTCCTCGAACATCGGCGCGCGGAACACGACCTCGCCGGCCGCGTCGACCGCGAACGAGCCGCCGTCGAAGACGAGCTCGTCCTGCCCGCCGACGAGATTCAGGTAAATCAGCGGCACGCCGCACTCGCGCGCGCGGCGCGCGAGCACCTCCTCGCGGACGCGCGGCTGATGCACGTGATACGGCGAGCCGTTGATCACGAGCAGCGCTTTCGCGCCCGCCTCCACCGCCGCCCGGCTCGGCTCCGGATCCCAGCCGTCCTCGCAGATGATCAGCCCGAAGCAGACGTCGTCGACCGTCGCGACGGTGGCATTCATGCCCGGCTGGAAATAGCGCTTCTCGTCGAACACCCCGTAGTTCGGGAGCACGCGCTTGCGATGTTTCGCGACGATCTCGCCGTCGTCGAGGAGGGCGCCCGAGTTGTAGATGAACTCGCCCTGATACTCCGGATACCCGAGATACATCGCGATCCCGGAAACGCCCGTGCGGACCTTCTCGAACGCGGCTTCGACGCGGTTGCGCAGGCCGCGATGCAGCAGCAGATCCTCGGGCGGATAACCCGAGAGCGTGAGCTCCGGAAACATCACGAGCCGGCAGCCGAGCGCGTCGCGGGCGCGGGAGGCCGCGTCGAGGACCTTGCGGGTGTTCTCGTCGATGCCCCCGACCCGCGTGTTGAGCTGAGCGAGCGCGATCTTCATTCGTCGAGAGAAGGCGTCAGACCGAAAAAGGTGTCTGACACCTTTTTGGACACCTTTTTGGGCCGAGAGTCATCGCGCCCATCACTGCTCCCGAGAAAAGGTGTCTGACACCTTTTTTCTAGCGGAGGGCCTCCGCCATGGCCTGCCCGAGATCCGCGAGCGACCGGACCGTGGCGACGCCGGCCTTCTCGAGCGCGGCGTACTTCTCGACGGCCGTGCCCTTGCCGCCCGAGATGATCGCGCCCGCGTGGCCCATGCGCTTGCCCGGCGGCGCGGTCACGCCCGCGATGTAGGCGACGACGGGCTTCGTGACATGCGCGGCAATGTACTCCGCCGCCGCCTCCTCGTCCGTGCCGCCGATCTCACCGATCATCACGATCCCGCGCGTCGCCGGGTCCGCCTCGAACAGCTCCAGGCAGTCGATGAAGTTCATGCCGCGGACCGGATCGCCGCCGATGCCGACGCACGTGGTCTGGCCGAGGCCGCGCGCCGTCGTCTGCCCCACGGCTTCGTACGTCAGCGTGCCCGAGCGCGAAATGATGCCGACGGACCCGGGGCGGTGGATCGCGCCCGGCATGATCCCGATCTTGCACTCGCCCGGCGTGATGATCCCGGGGCAGTTCGGGCCGATCAGGCGGCATTCGTGGTCCTTCAGCACCGCCTTCACGCGCACCATGTCGAGGACCGGCACGCCTTCCGTGATGCAGACGATCACCTCGATGCCCGCGTCCGCCGCCTCGAGGATCGCATCGGCCGCGAACGGCGCCGGCACGTAGATCATGCTCGCGGTCGCGCCGGTCTCGCGCCGGGCTTCCGCGACCGTATCGAACACCGGCAGGCCGAGGTGCTCCGTGCCGCCGCGGCCCGGCGTGACGCCCGCGACGACCTTCGTGCCGTACTCGAGGCACTGCTGCGTGTGGAACGTGCCCTGCCGGCCGGTCAGCCCCTGGCAGATCACCTTCGTATTCGCGCCGACGAGGATGCTCATGCCGCACCTCCGGCGAGCTTCACGACCTTCGACGCGGCGTCCTTCAGGTCTTCGGCCGCGATGATCTTCAAGCCGCTCTCGGCGAGCAGCTTCTTGCCCTTGTCGACGTTCGTGCCTTCGAGCCGCACGACGACCGGCACGCCGACGTGGGCGTCCTTGACCGCGGAGATCACGCCCTCGGCGATCAGATCGCAGCGGACGATGCCGCCGAAGATGTTCACGAGAATCGCCTTCACCTTCTCGTTCGTGAGGATGATGTTGAACGCTTCCTTGACGCGCTCGGCCGTGGCGCCGCCGCCGACGTCGAGGAAGTTCGCGGGCTCGCCGCCGTGCAGCTTGATCAAATCCATGGTCGCCATCGCAAGGCCCGCGCCGTTGACGAGGCAGGCGATGTTGCCGTCGAGGGAGACGTAGTTCAGGTCGTGCTCGTGAGCGCGGCGCTCGCGCTCGTCCTCCTGCGCCACGTCGCGCATGCCGGCGAGGCGCTGCTGGCGAAACAGCGCGTTCTCCTCGACGTTGATCTTCGCGTCGAGCGCGACGACGCGGCCGTCCTTCGTGACGATCAGCGGGTTGATCTCGACCAGGCTCGCGTCGCACTCCTTGAAGAGCTGCACGAGCTGCGCAAGGATCTGGTGCAGCTCCTTCTGCTGATTCGCGTCGAGCCCGAGGCCGAACGCGATCTGCCGCGCCTGATACGCCTGGAGCCCCGCGGCGGGGTGAAGGTGGACCGTGAGAATCTTCTCGGGCGTCTCGCGCGCGACCTCCTCGATGTCCATGCCGCCTGCCGCGGAAGCCATGATCGCGATCCGCTCCGCGGAGCGGTCGACCAAGAGGCTCAAGTAGAGCTCGCGCGCGATCTCCGAGCCCGACTCGATATAAACGCGATCGACCGGCAGCCCGTCCGGACCGCTTTGGTGCGTGACGAGACGCTTGCCGAGCATCGCCTTCGCGTACGCCGAAACCTCCTCCACGGAGCGGGCGAGCTTGACGCCGCCGGCCTTGCCGCGGCCGCCGGCGTGCACCTGCGCCTTGACGACCCACAGGCCGCCGCCGAGCGCTTCCGCCGCCTGGCAGGCCTCCTTCTCGCTCGCCGCGACCCGACCTTTCGGTATCGGGATGCCGTACTCGGCGAAGAGCGCCTTGGACTGGTATTCGTGCAGATTCATGAGGCTCGAGTCTCAGCAGTCATCTTGAGGAAATGGGGGCCGCGAGGGTTCGGTATTGTCCATGAAAGCGCTCGGCTTCGTAAAGGCAAGGGCGGGCGGCGCCGGGACCGAGTCCTTCGGTTAAGATTCGCCGCGACATGTCCGCCGTCGACATACGCAAGCCCGCCAAGGCGGCTTCCGCTCGCCGGGACTCGGCCATCGGCGAAGCGGGCGAGTTCGGCTGGCGCATCCTCGGCCTGCTCAATGTCTTTCGGCTCGCCCTCGGCGCGATCCTGCTCGCCGCGTTTCTGCTCGTCGACAGCCCGCGCCTGATCGGCGACCTCGATCCGGCGGTGGCCTTTCGGGCGCTCGTCGCGATGCTCGCCGTCGGCTGCGTCGAGATGTGGCTGCTCTATCGGCGCACGCCGCGCGTCGAGCTGCAAACCTACCTGCTCTTCGGCGCCGATCTCGCCGTCGTCGTCGCGCTGATTCACGCGAGCGGCGCGCAGTCGAACGCGCTCGGCGGGCTGCTCGCGGTCTCGGTGGGCGCGCTCGCGCTGCTGGTGCCGCTGCGGCGTGCGTTCTTCTTCGCCGCGATCACGACGCTCGCGCTGCTGCTCGAGCAGACGTTCGCGCATCTTCGCGGCGTCAGCGGCGTCGAGCAGTACGCGGCCGCCGGGATCCTCGGCGTCGTCGTGTTTCTGATCACGGCCGTCGCGCAGCTCGTGCGCCGCCGGATCGTCGAGACGGAGGCCCTCGCCGAGCAACGCAGCGTGGACCTCCGCAACCTCGTCGAGCTGAACGAGTACATCATCCAGCACCTCCGCGAGAGCATCGTCGTCGTCGACGGCGACGACCGCGTGCGGCTGATCAACGAGTCGGCGCTCAAGCATCTCGGCGCGTCGGGACGCACGGACGGGCTGCCGCTGCGCACGCTCTCCCCGGAGCTGGTCGAGCGGCTCGGCGAGTGGCGCCGCGAGGGCGCGGTCGCGAACGGCTCCGGCTCGCCGTTCGCCGCGGCCGACGGCTCGACGACGATCCAGCCGCATTTCGCGCCGCTCGGGAGCAGCCGCGCCGGCGGCGTCGTGATCTTTCTCGAGGACGTGTCGCTGATCGCCGAGCGCGTGCAGCAGACCAAGCTCGCTGCGCTCGGCCGCCTGAGCGCGAGCATCGCGCACGAGATCCGCAACCCGATCGGCGCGATGAGCCACGCGGGGCAGCTCCTCGCCGAGTCGGAGAGCATCGGCGCCGAGGACCGACGGCTGACGGACATCATCCGCGTGAACGCGAAGCGCGTCAGCCAGATCGTCGAGAGCGTGCTCTCGCTGTCGCGCCGCGAGAAGGCGCGGCCCGAGCGCCTGCTCTTGAAGCCGTGGATGCACGACTTCGCGAACGAGTTCGTACAGACGCAAGAGCTTTACGAAGGCGCGGTCTCGGTGACACCCGACTCCGTCGACGTCGAGGTCGAGATGGATCCGACGCATCTCCACCAGATCGTCTGGAACCTGTGCGAAAACGCCGTGAAGTACGCCAGCGCGACCGCGGGTGCGATCGCCGTGGATCTCACGTGCGGCCAGGTCGAGACCACCGGGAGACCGTTCCTCCAGGTCGGGGACCGCGGCCCGGGGATCGACCCGGCTCAGGCCGAGCAGATCTTCGAGCCGTTCTTCACCGGCCAGCCCGGCGGCACGGGCCTCGGTCTCTACGTATGCCGGGAGCTGTGCGAGCGCAACGGCGCTACGCTACGCTACTTCGCGCGGCCCGGGGGGGGCAGCCAGTTCCGCATCGTGTTCGCGGACCCGAATCGTTGGCAAACGGCTCACGGAGCAGAAGCACAATGAAGCCGACCGCACTCGTCGTCGACGACGAACCGGACATCTGCGAGCTTTTGTCGATCACGCTCGAGCGCATGGACATCGCATCACGCAAGTGCGGCGACGTCGCGGGCGCGAAGCGCGCGCTCGCGCGCGATCACTTCGACCTTTGTCTCACCGACATGCGCCTGCCCGACGGCGACGGGCTCGAGCTCGTCGAGTGGATCCAGCGCGAGGCGCCGGGCACTCCCGTCGCCGTCATCACGGCCCACGGCAGCGTCGAGACCGCGGTCAAGGCGCTGAAGGTCGGCGCCTTCGATTTCGTCTCGAAGCCGCTCGACCTGAACGACCTGCGCAAGCTCGTGACCGCCGCGCTGAAGCTCAAAGGAGGCGCCGCCCCGAAAACCGCCGCGTCGCAGGAGCTCGTCGGGGCCTCCCCCGCCATCGAGCGCGTGCGGGCGATGATCGCGAAGGTCGCGCGCAGCCAGGCGCCGGTGCACATCTCCGGGGAGTCCGGCACCGGCAAAGAGCTCGTCGCGAGAATGATCCACGAGGCCGGGCCGCGGCGCGACGGCCCGTTCGTGCCGATCAACTGCGGCGCGATCCCGACCGAGCTGATGGAGAGCGAGTTCTTCGGCCACCGCAAGGGCAGCTTCACCGGCGCCGTCGGCGACAAGATCGGTCTCGTGCAGACCGCGGAAGGCGGCACGCTCTTCCTCGACGAGGTCGCGGACCTGCCGCTGCACATGCAGGTGAAGCTACTGCGGGTGATTCAGGAGAAGTCGATCCGGCCCGTCGGGCAGACGAGCGAGGTGCCGGTCGACGTGAGAATTCTGAGCGCCACGCACAAGGATCTCGGCGAGCTCGTCGCGGAAGGCCGCTTCCGCGAGGACCTCTACTACCGGATCAACGTCATCGAGCTCCACGTGCCGCCGCTTCGCGAGCGGGGCGACGACGTGCTGATGCTCGCGCACCGCATCCTGTCGCGCCTCGCCGCGAGCCAGGGGGTCGCAGCGCCGCGGCTCACGAAGAAGGCGCACGCCGCGCTCCTCGGGTATCGCTTCCCGGGGAACGTGCGGGAGCTCGAGAACATTCTCGAGCGCGCGCTGACGCTCTGCTCAGGCGACGAGATCGACGAGGAAGACATTCAGCTTCGGATGAGCCACGACGAGCCCCGCGGGGGCGGGGCGGCCTCGAGCGCGACACGCATCGAAGACGGCACGCCGCTCGGCACGCAGCTCGAGGAAATCGAGCGCGACAAGATCATGAAGGCGCTCGAGCAGACGCGCTACAACAAGACCGCCGCCGCGCAGATCCTCGGGATCAGCTTCAGGGCGCTGCGGTATCGGATCAAGAAGCTCGGCATCGAGTGAGGTCGCTCGACATCGAGGCGAAGCGTCGCCGGGCTCGAGAAGGTGTCGGCGCCGGTCGTTTCGGCGATCCCCGCATTTCTCGATGCTCGGGATGTCGCAGGGCGGCGACGCGGACGTGACAAATTTGGTCACATTGTGACGGATATTCGGCTTCGGCGGTCACGTTCGTGGTTGCAATATGTCCAGCACGTGAACCGCGTCACGTCTGGAGGTCGCGCCGCTACAACTGTTTTGACATAGTGCTTTACCCTTGGCATATCGATTGCAGATTACGCCGCAAGACGCAGCGTGCGTCTGTCCATCGTGACTCAAGAAAACGCTTAGAGGAGCTTCTCGAATGAGAAAGATGCAGGAAGGCTTCACGCTCATCGAATTGATGATCGTGGTGGCTATCATCGGAATTCTCGCGGCTATCGCGATTCCCGCGTACCAGGACTACACGATTCGGGCGCAGGTGTCCGAGGCGATGAGCCTGGCGTCGGGCGTGCGGACGGCCGTGTCGGAGTTTTTCCAGACGACCGGTAGGTGGCCGGGGAGCAACGCCTCGGCAGGCGTTTCGGCCTCTGCATCCATCACCGGTAACTATGTGACCGACGTTGCCGTCAACGAAAGCCTCATCACGGTAACGTTTGGCAATGGTGCCAACCCGAAGCTGACGAGCGGCAATTTCATCCTGGAGGGCAGCGACAACGGCGGCAGCGTCGAGTGGACGTGCGCGAACAGCACAATCGAGCAGAAGTACCTGCCGGCCAGCTGCCGCTAGACCCAGATCGATCGTCATTTCTCTTGGTACAGCAGCCCGGGCCGGCATCGGCCCGGGCTTTTTCCGTCCGGACGCGTCGACTTAACCAACCTTCATCGCTACGAGTCAGCGCTACGAATCAGGATGGGACAGTTCACCACGAGCCTGCGCCGACCGGATCGGCTGTCCTTCGACTCCTGCGGACCGCTCGTCTTCGTTCTCGCCCTCGTTCTGACGGCCATTGCGTATTCCCCGGGCCTCGGCGGCTCCTTTCACTTCGATGATCCTGGCAGTCTCCAAGGCCTAACTAACGTCGTGAGCTGGTCGTCGGCCCTTCGGTTCATAACCGAGGGCATCGCGGGGCCGCTCGGACGCCCGGTTGCATTAGCCTCGTTCGTGCCTCAAGCGCATGCGTGGCCCGTGGATCCGGGTACGTTCCTTTACGTCAACGTCTGCATCCATCTGCTGAATGGTGCGCTGGTCGTCTGGGCGCTCCACCTGTTGAGCCTCGCAAGGGGCGTCGAAGCACCGCGGGCGGCATGGGTCGCGGCGATGAGCGGCGCGCTCTGGATGCTGATGCCGATACTCGCCTCGAGCTCGCTGCTGATCGTTCAGCGAATGACGACGCTGTCGGCAACGTTTTCCCTGCTGGGGCTGATCGGCTACCTCTTCAGCCGGCGCTTGTGCGAGCGGCGGCCGATCACCGCAATCGTGCTGATGACCCTCTCCCTGGTCGTCGGCGCGAGTCTTGCAACATTGACGAAGGAGAACGGCGCGCTACTGCCGCTCTTCGTCCTGATCATCGAAACGACGCTGCTGTCGCGGCCGACGATGCCGCGATTTCGCCGCCTGTGGTCTGTGTGGTTCGCAGTAGTTCTCGCCGCTCCTGCGGTAGCGTTGCTCGTCTATCTCGCGCTGCGAGTCGATTACAGCGAATCCACGGTGCTGATGCGGGGCTTTTCCAGCGCGGACCGCCTCCTGACCGAAGTGCGCGTCTTGTGGGAGTATCTCTTCCGCGCTTTTCTACCGATCTCCTCCACCCTGGGGCCTTTTCACGACGACTACCCAGTCTTTCGCGATTGGCTGGACGCGTCGTCACTCATAGCCGTCGGCGGTTGGATTACTGTGATTGCCGCGGCGATCTTGTCGAGGCGTCGCGCCCCGCTCCTTTCGTTCGCCGTCGGCTGGTACCTCGTTGGCCACAGCCTCGAGTCCACGACGCTTCCCCTGGAGTTGTACTTCGAGCACCGCAACTACCTGCCTCTCGTGGGACCTGTATTCGCTCTCGTGTCGGGAGCGAACGCCGTACGGGTGAGTCGACCGCTGATCAACGCAGGCCTAGCCGCCTATAGCCTCGTTCTGGCCACGGTGCTTTTCAGCACGACCTCGTTGTGGGGCCGCCCGGCGCTCGCAGCCGAGATGTGGTTCAAGCAACACCCGGACTCCACGCGCGCCGTACAGTACGTCGCCCAGCAGCTCTATCGTGCCGGAGATCTTTCGGGTCTGAGCCGGGTGCTCGATCGATTTGCCGAAGCGCACCCGCAGAGCGCCAGCACCGCGGTGCAGGCGCTTTTCTACTCCTGCCTCTCGGGGCGAGACGAGACTTCGTATCCGAAGAGGCTGCGATCCATTCGGGCGCGCTTGCCGGAAGCGAAATTCGAGTACTCGATGTTCGAAGCCGTTCGACAGCTTTACCGTGCGGCCTCGAACGGGGAATGCAAGACCTTGGACCGCGAGTCCGTTTACGAGCTTGCGGCCGCCATCGCCGCCCAGCCCGCATTCCGCTCGGTTCCCATCATGCGGCACAACTTGCATCTCCTCATGTCCGAGGAAGGATTCGCAAGGCGCGACCTCGACATGACGATGCGACACATCGAAGCCGCGCTGGCAGCGAATTACACGATGACGACCCTGATACGCGCCGTGCAGATGCTCGCGAGTGCCGGCCTTTATTCGACGGCGCAGCATTTCGTCGAAGAGGCTTACGCCCACCAGCCTCGCAATCCGTTTCGGGCCGTGCGGTGGAACGAACAACTCGCCCAACTGGAACAAGCCATAAAGGTCGCAGCCAATGATTAGCTCACGCTTGCGTTCCGCGGCGTCGTCCGAGCCGAACGTCTCGATAATAATCCCGGCCAAGAATGAAGCAGTTCCGCTGGCAGAACTGCTGCCGAGAATAAAGTCGGTCGTCCCCCACGCGGAAGTTCTCGTCGTCGATGATGCATCGTCCGATTCGACGGCGGAGGTCGCTGCGCGTTTCGGCGCAGTGGTCGTCCGACATCCGTATGGCATGGGTAACGGAGCGGCCATCAAGACCGGGGCGCGCGCGGCCACGGGAGATGTGTTCGTTTTCATGGACGCCGACGGTCAGCACGATCCCGTAGACATTCCTCGCCTCCTCTCTGAGCTCTCCAAGGGCTTCGACATGGTCGTCGGAAGTCGAACAGATGCATCCCAGGCGAACAGAGCCAGAGCTTTAGCGAACCGGTTTTACAACTGTCTGGCCAGCTACATGACCGGCCAGCAAGTCAAAGACCTTACTTCGGGCTTTCGCGCTGCACGTGCGAGTAAGTTTCGGGAATTTTTGTACCTTCTGCCAAACGGCTTTTCGTACCCGACGACCAGCACAATGTCGTTCTTCCGTGCCGGCTATCCGGTCGGGTATCTGCCTGTGGAGATAAAGAAGAGAATCGGAGCGAGCCATATCCGCCCGCTACAAGACGGCTTACGATTTCTCCTGATCATCTTCAAGGTCGGAACGTTGTACTCACCGCTGAAGCTATTCTTTCCCGTGAGCGTGACATTTTTCCTGACAGGGCTCTGCTACTACCTTTACACATTCGTCACTTCGAGTCGATTTACGAACATGAGTGCACTGATGCTGACGACTGCGGTGTTGGTGTTCCTGATCGGGTTGGTCTCTGAGCAAATTACTCAGTTGATATACCGGCCAGTTCAAGCGACGCTCAGAATTGGTCAACCTGGAGTGGAGAGCGGGGTGCCGAACGGCGATACGGTCGATCAGCGAGTTCGGAGGGTCGTAGTGGGCGAACGAGCATCGTAAGTCACATTTTCCGCCGAAGGCTAGATGCCTCCTCGTGAGCGCCGAAAGCACCTGATTGCGTCACGCGTACGACTACTTTTCGAGCCATGAGCTTCGAAAGAACATTAAGGGAAATACAGCAGCTGAGCCTCGGCGCTCCACAAGGCCGTTAGTGAAGCAGTGGCTCAATGCGCGTCACGAGCTGTGACCAGTCCTCCACAACAACGTCTGGGCGCGACGAATGGGCGATCTGCGCGGCAATGCAGCGGGCCAACGCGGAGGCGTCATCGGAGGGATAGAGCGAATCGCGCGTACCAGCCAGCAGCCCCGGCATGGCCCCAACCGCGGCTGCCACAATCGGCAAACCGCACGCGAGCATCTCGTAGGCCTTCTGCGGAAAACAGTACCTTCCGAAAACCGTGTTCCGCAAATAGATCACACCGACGTCCAGTGCAGAGAACAGCTCTGCCGTTCGCTCGTGCGGTAGCTCCCCCAGGTAATGGATGCGCTCGCGTGCCGGCGGAGGGTGGGCGCCATGGAATGGCCCGGCTAGCACGAGATGGACATTCAGTTCGGAATCCAATAGTTCGAACGCCTCATACAGGGTGCTAATGCCCCTGTCCACGTACAGCCCTCCAGCAGTCCCAACGAGGCGGGCATCGGAGGGCAGCCCGAGTCGTGCCCTGCACTCGAGCTTGTCGCGCGGGCGAAACACGGAAAGGTCCACCGTACTTGGGACTGCAATTACGGCGCCTCGAGCACCGTAGTTCGAGCGAACGTGCTCCGCCAACGCCTCGCTCGTGCAGGTCACCGCGTCAGCACGGGCAACTGCATTCCGGTAGAGGCCTACCAGTCCGGGCAAGCGCGTCAGCGAAAAACCCTCGAAGTTGTCATACAGGTCAGCAACAAAGCGGACTCGGAGTTGCCGTGCCAACCAAACTCCCATGACAATATGCGGCGCATCCGAGGCAGCGATCACCACATCTGGCTTGTACTTGCGCAGCTCCCTCAATGTGTCCAACGGATAGCGGAAAAGGCGAACTGGGCTTCCCCTCAACCGCACAGACCGCCAGCGCAGCTCGCCGTTCGAAGTGTCATGGAGCCACTCACCCTCTTCCGCGCCGTGGTAGTCCGCGCAAAGCCCAAGCACTTCGTGACCTAACCGGGCAAGCTGGAGTGGAATTTGATACAGGCGCCCATACCGATCGTGGATGACATCCTTGCCCATGTAGCGGCGCTTGCAAAGGAAAGCGATCCTCATTACTACCCCAGCCCCCAGCGGTGGTGCCTGCATCCATTCCTTCCGAGCATGCCGTCAATGAACCCGGCAAGGAATGCGTACGCTTGCTGCAGGCGATTGTCTTCCTTCAAGAGGCATGCAACCAGACGAAGGAACGATCCGGGGATCGTCTTGTACCAGAGCGCCAAGCCGTAATGCTGTCGTGCAACAAGAAGTCGATTGCGAGTGTCGTAGTATCGCTTCCAAGGGGGAAGCCGAAGGCACCACAGCTTCTTGAATGGCAGGCGCAATGCATAGCGGTCAGCTGCCGGGTGCTCAATGCGGCTCGCAGACACGAGCAGGATACGCGCACCGGCCTTGCGCGCGCGCAATGAGTACTCCACGTCGTCCGCAGCCAGGAAGAAGCCCGCATGGGGCAGGCCAATGCGGTCCACCATAGTACGGTGAAGAAGCAAGCCCAGGAATGGAATGAACAGGACTTCGTGTAGCGGGCGCAGCGCAGCCACGTCCAAGACCATGTTTTGATCGCCACCCTGCGGGCCAACCATTGGCCATGACAAGCGACTCCCGGCTACTGCCACAGAGCCATAGAGGTTCTTGACATCCGGCTCCGCGGCCAACAGAGAGCCCAACGCATCCCTGTGGGGGGCCGCGTCATCATCCATCAGCCAGATCCATTCAGCTCTCGTCGCGTGTGCGTGACGAATGCCCTCGCTGAAACCGCCGGCGCCTCCTGTGTTCTCGTTCAACCTCAACAGCTCAAGGTCGGGGCGATCCCGCCACCCTGACTCGCGAAGGAACTCGGGCGTGCCGTCAGTGGAGGCATTGTCGACCACAAGGATTCGCTGTGGAGGCACTGATTGCGCGGCTAGTGCCTCCAGGCAACGAGCGAGCAGAAGCTTCCTGTTATGGGTAACAACAAGTGCACAAACCGACTCAGCTACCACGGTCCTTCCCCAGCAGGCGATCAGCGGCAGCCAAAGCCGCACCAACGACTTGGTCCATGTTGTAGTAGCGGTACTGTGCCAACCGCCCCACAAAAGTCACGCTGCTTTCGCGGTCGGCAAGCTCCACATAGCGTCTGTAGAGCGCTTCATTCTCATGTCGCGGCACGGGATAGTACGGCTCACCTTCGGCCTCCGGATACTCGCGCACGATCGACGTCCCGCTGTGCTGCTGGCCGGTCAAATGCTTGAACTCGGTGATCCGCGTGTAGGCATGCTCATTGGGGTAGTTCACCGTTCCGACTGGTTGATACGATTGGACATTCGACAAATGCTCATGCTCGAAGCGCAGCGACCGATACGGCAGACGGCCGAAGACATAGCTGAAGTATGCATCGATCGGACCTGTATAGATGACGTGATCGAACTTGTCACGGTTGATGGATTCAAACGCGACGCCAAGGTCGAGTGTGATGGTGGGGTGGTCCAGTATGTTCCGGAACATGGCGGTGTAGCCGTCCCGTGGCATCACCTGATAGCGGTCGGTGAAGTAGCGATCATCCGTGTTCGTTCGGACAGGTATGCGGGCAGCAACCCCTGCCTTCAGTTGCGAAGGATGCAAACCCCACTGCTTCTTCGTGTAGTTCAGAAAGAACTTCTCGTATAAATCGTGCCCTACAGAGTTGAGAATCACGTCTTCGCTCGTAAGCACTGGATTCTTGGGCTCCCTCACCCTTTCAAGCCAAGCAGCTGCTCCGGCTTCGTCAAGCTCGATGCCATACAGCATGCTCAATGTGATGCGGTTGATGGGAAAGGGATATTGCACTCCGCCGACTACACTTAGAACCCTGTGCTCGTAGGGGCGCCACTCCGTGAACCGCGACAGGTAGCGAAAAATGCGCTCAGCGTTCGTGTGAAAAATGTGTGGGCCGTATCGGTGAACCAGCACGCCGAAGTCGTCATACTCATCGTACGCGTTTCCCGCAATGTGGGGTCTTCGGTCAATAACAAGCACGTTGTGCCCCGATTCCGCCATTTCCCGAGCGAGGACGGCGCCCGCAAAGCCCGCACCAACAACCAGAACGCGCACCGCACTTTCCCTTTAGAGCCGTGAAAGGCCCGCTGAAATGCTCAGTTGACCGCGAACCCGTCGACAGAATTGCTTCAATCGAATGCCTTGAAGGAGCATCTGCAGTTTTCGTACGACGGGCAAGTCCGGGCTTCGCAAAGAATGAGCTTCGTCAAGCAAACTGCCTAACGTTTTGCCGATTACGTTCGTTGACCAGACGACGGCGCGCGCATGATGTCACAACCGTCAACACTGCGCTGTGGATTCCGTCATATCGCACGGCTACGGCAACCGGCGTCGTCCCGCACGATGAAGTGGGTCACGAATATGCGGGGGCGGCTGCCGTCGCCGGAGCGTTCGACGGCGTGCTCGCGGAGCGGAGCACAATTGCCGAGCCGCCCGGGTTTGTCGGGGTTCGGGCCCTGAATCTTCCCGCTCAGTCGAGAACTACCGGCACATCCGGCCGCAACGCGCTCGGCAGTGAAGAGAGGTCAGAGCGACAGAACGCACTGGGGCGGCGCACGGGTCGGATGCGCCAAATTGACGGGACTCCAACGCTAAGTCTCAGATCCTATTTGCCTTGATCGATTTCTCGGACGCAACCTTCGATGCGGCACAAATAGTAGACCTGATACTGCCAAGGTAACGGCCATAGCGGCAGCGCAATCGCCTGCAACAAGCGAAGCGGCCAATTCGGCCAAGCTCCGCGCCCAATCCAGCTACGCGAGAGAACGTGTAGGTCACGCCAGCGCTCCGCGACTCGCAGCCCTACGGAACTGAACAGCTCCTCCCATTCGACCAGGGACTTGACGTCCTCCTTGACGACGGTCTGCTCAGTACCTTGATAGAGTCCCAAGCGACGCGTAAGGAAGCCGGCATTGGGTACCAGAAGGAGGATTTGTCCATCTTGCCGCGCCACGCGGCACATCTCAAGCAACGCCCTGCGCTCATCAAGGAAATGCTCGAGTGAGCCCAAGCACGTGACAATATCGAAGATATTATCGTCGAAAGGCAATTCCTCCGCCGCACAGCAAAAAAGTTCGGCATCGGGAACACGATTCCGGCAGCGCTCAATACCGACTGCCGAAATGTCCACGCCCGCGGTCCGTGCTCCTCGCCTTGCCAGTTCCTCCAGCCACTCGCCGGCCCCGCAAGCTACGTCCAGTACCGCCTTGCCCCGCAAGTCGCCGAGCTGCCCCGCCACTCTCTTCGTGTGCCAAGACGCAGTGCTCGCACGATCCGCACCGTAGTACTCCAAATCATAGAATCGCCGTACATGGTCGTGATCTACCGTCATTGACGCTCCCGACTCATTGCCTTGCTGCAACCTCTGGCTCATGGAGAAGCGCCAGCAGTCTCTCACTGAACTTTTCCCAGGCGAAGGTTCCAGCCGCTTGCATACACGCAAGTCGCTCCGCGGGCTCATGCCGTTGGGCAAGGCGACGAGCCACTGCAGCCGTGAACGCGACATAGTCGCCGGGAGCGATAAGCTCGCCGGTAGATCCGTGGAGCACTGCGTCACTCACGCCGCCGACGGCGAACGCCACGGTCGGTAGGCCATGAGCCGCGGCTTCGATCGCCACCATGCCGAACCCTTCGACGTCCCCCTGCACCTCCACTATCGGAAAGACGTGAACGTCTGCAGCACTGTAGGCGGCCGACAGCGTTGCGTCGTCGCAAGGCGGTAGGAACAACACGGATTCGGAGACGCCCGAATCGATCGCGAGCTGCCTGATGCGGTTGAGCTCCGACCCGGGCCCGTTCTTGAGCGCATCGTGTGCATCGTCGCCGATCACGAGGAACAGCGCACGGGGCACCAAATCCAAAAGTGCCGGTAGTGAGCGCTGGATGAACTCTGCGATGCCCTTCCGTGCGGTGAGCCGACCAACGGAGAGCAGCAGCGGGTTATCGCCGAGACCATGCTGCTGCCGAAACTCCCATGCCACATCGGGCTTCAGCTGCGGCAGCTCGGTACCGGGGTTCAGGACATGTATTCTCTTACTGGGAATACCTTCACGTTCGGCTAGTCGGGCCGTATGCCGACTATTCACGAGTACCACCTGCATCCTGCGAATGAAGGGCAGCCACGCGCTGCGGTAGATCGAGTTGCGGACCACCAGATCGAGCCCATGCAGGTAAACCGCGCTGCGTGCGCCAACCAGCTGCGCTATCCCCCACACAACCGGCGCCGTCAGGCCGCTACCGGCTATGACCAAAGCAGGGCGATCGCGCCTGGCGATGCAAAGAGCGCGGAGCGCGCTTCCGACCAGAAACCGCGAAAGCGGCTGATGCCGAGTCTCGGCGATGGACCCTTTGCAGCCCGCCAAGTATCGACTGCAACCCGCCGGACCGGACACGGCCACTTCATATTGGGATGCCAACGACAACGCCAAGTGCAAATTGAGACGTTCCATTCCCCCTCGGAGGGGTGGAAGGTTGCGCGTCACGAGCAGGGCTGTTTCGGCGAGCGCAGTCAAGTCCGTTCAGCGTCCCAGCCTTCTCATCCGAGGCACGGGCATACGGGCTCGAGCACCCACTACGTGGGAAACGCATTCAAGCCGCCATCCCGTACGGCAGCCGGACCCGATTTCCGAATGTCCTGACCCGAAACCGACGTGAAACTTGGCGAGAATTCGACATATTCTCCGACTGCTCAGCCCCCTGTGTGGGGGGAGCGCCACCTCTGACCTGGGCCTCCGCGAAACTCGTAGACGGCGGCATCGGCCGGATGACGCGCCACCCTTCAAATCCTTGTCACAAAAGGAGAAGCGCATAGTTGACAGTTCCCTCGGCATGCGGTGAAAGTATCGAACCTGCATCGAGACGACAAATCTTCCCACAAATCCTAACCTTGGACGTGTGATGGCCGTCAGCGTAACGCAAGGACCTCTTACGGGGCTGCCCAGACGTCTGGTTCAAGACGGGATCGTTTCCGAGGACGACATCCTGAATGCGCTCAATGCTGTCAAGGGGGAGGGCAGCGTCGTTTCGTACCTCGTCGAGAACCGGCTCGCACCCGCGCGCCAGATCGCCGTCGCCGCGGCCCACGAGTTCGGCGTCCCGCTCCTCGACCTCGACGCCGTCGAGCCGGACCTCGACGTCGTCCGCCTCGTCGACGACAAGCTGCTCTCGAAGCACCGCGTCCTGCCGATCCTCCAGCGGGGCAAGCGGCTTTACGTCGCGGTCAGCGATCCGACCAATCTCCACGCTCTGGACGAGATCAAGTTCCAGACCACGATGCGTGTCGAGCCGATCGTCGTCGAGCAAGACAAGCTCGAGAACCGTGTGGCGCGGGCGATCGAGGCCGTCGACACGACGATGTCGAGCTTCGACGAAGACGACTTCGACCTCGAGAAGCTCGAGGTATCGGGCGGCGAGGAGGAAGTCGGCGGGGAGATCACGAGCGCCGACGTCGACGACGCGCCGATCGTCCGCTTCGTCAACAAGGTCATGCTCGACGCGATCAAGCGCGGCGCCTCCGACATCCACTTCGAGCCGTACGAAAAGTTCTACCGGATTCGCCTCCGCCAGGACGGCGTGCTGACCGAGATCGCCAAGCCGCCGGTGGCGCTGGCGATGAAGGTGGCGGCGCGGCTGAAGGTCATGGCTCGTCTCGACATCGCCGAACGGCGGATTCCGCAAGACGGGCGCATCAAGATGCGGCTCTCGAAGAACCGCGCAATCGACTTCCGCGTCAACACGTGCCCCACGCTGTTCGGCGAGAAGGTCGTTTGCCGGCTCCTCGACCCCGCGAGCGCTCAGCTCGGCATCGACGCGCTCGGGTACGAGGACTTCCAGAAGCGGCTTTACCTCGACTACCTGATGAAGCCGTACGGCATGATCCTCGTCACCGGCCCCACGGGCAGCGGCAAGACCGTTTCGCTCTACACGGGTCTGAACATCCTGAATACGGGCGACCGCAACATCTCGACCGCCGAGGATCCGGCCGAGATCAACGTCCCCGGCATCAATCAGGTCAACGTCAACCCGAAGGTCGGGCTCACGTTCGCGTCGGCGCTCCGTGCGTTCCTGCGGCAGGACCCGGACGTCATCATGGTCGGCGAGATACGCGACCTAGAGACGGCCGAGATCGCGATCAAGGCGGCGCAGACCGGCCACCTGGTGCTCTCCACGCTGCATACGAACGACGCTCCGAAGACGCTCACACGCCTCGTCGACATGGGGGTTAAGCCTTACGCGATCGCGAGCTCCGTCAGCCTGATCATCGCCCAACGGCTGGCGCGGCGGCTCTGCGACAACTGCAAGGAGCCCGTCGACGTCCCGGCGGAGGCATTGCTGAAGGAAGGTTTTTCGCGGGAGCAGGTCAACGAAGGGGTCACCGTCTACCACGCGAAGGGCTGCAACCAATGCAACGGCGGCTATAAGGGCCGGGTCGGCATTTATCAGGTCATGCCGGTCACCGAGACGATCGGCCGGATCATCATGGAAGGCGGTAACGCCATGCAGATCGCCGAGCAGGCTCGACGCGAGAAGGTACCCGACCTTCGGATGTCGGGCCTGAAGAAGGTCAAGGACGGCATCACGAGCCTGGAAGAGATCAACAGGGTTACCGTCGACTAGCCGGCGAACAACGGCTGGCGCGGGCCCGCAGGAGATAGGGAGTCATGGCTCAGAGTGTCGCGGTCAAGGAGATTCCGTTCAGCTGGGAGGGAACGGACCGCTCCGGCAAGAGAGTCAAGGGGAAGTCCGTCGCGGCCAGCGAGACGGCGCTGCGGGCGGAGCTGCGCCGCCAAGGCGTCGTGCCGATTCGCGTGCGCAAGCAGCGCCAGCTCGGCAAGAAGGGCCGGGTCACGCCGGCGGACATAGCAATTTTCTCGCGCCAAATGGCCACGATGATGACGGCGGGCATCCCGCTGGTCCAATCCTTCGACATCATCGGCGTGGGCCACGAGAATCCGGCGATGCAGAAGCTGATTCTCGGCATCAAGGCGGATATCGAAGCGGGCACGTCCCTCGCGCAGGCCCTCGCGAAGCACCCGCTCCACTTCGACGACCTCTATGTGAGCCTCGTCGAAGCGGGCGAGCAGGCCGGCGCGCTCGAGACGCTGCTCGACAAGGTGGCCACGTACAAGGAGAAGACCGAGGCCATCAAGAAGAAGATTAAGAAGGCGCTTTTCTACCCGGCGGCGGTCGTCGTCGTCGCCATCGTCGTCACCGCAATCCTCCTGATTTACGTCGTGCCGCAGTTCGAGGAGCTGTTCCGCGGCTTCGGCGCGGACCTCCCGGCGTTCACGAGGCTCGTGATCGACCTCTCGAATTTCGTGCAGTCGAAGGGGTGGCTGATCCTCGTCGGCATCGTGGTCGCGGTGGTCGCGTTCCTTCAAGCCAAGAAGCGCAACCGCAGCGTCCAGCACTTCGTGGACCGCTCGGTTCTCCGCGTGCCCGTGGTCGGCCCGATTCTGCAGAAGTCGGCCATCGCTCGTTACGCCCGCACGCTGTCGACGACGTTCGCCGCGGGCGTGCCGCTGGTCGAGGCGCTGAATTCGGTCGCGGGCGCCACCGGCAACATCGTGTACGAGACGGCGGTTCTCAAGATGCGCGACGAGGTCGCGACCGGACAGCGGCTGCAACGGGCCATGGAGGCCACGGACCTCTTCCCGAACATGGTGAATCAAATGATCGCGGTCGGCGAGGAGTCGGGCTCGCTCGACGAGATGGCGTCGAAAGTCGCGGACTTCTACGAGGAAGAGGTGGACAATGCGGTCGACAGCATGTCGAGCCTGCTCGAGCCGATGATCATGGCCATTCTGGGCGTCCTCGTCGGCGGGCTCGTCGTCGCGATGTACCTCCCGATCTTCAAGATGGGCCAGGTCGTATAGACGCGCCGAGCCCCTCGGGCAGGACCGTCACCGGGCGCGATAACGGCGAGAACGGTACGTTTTGGTAGAGCTCTTCGAAGTCTGGCCGGTCGCCCTCTTCGTCGTGGCGATCGTCGTCGGCCTGATCGTCGGCAGCTTTTTGAACGTCGTCGCGTACCGCGTTCCGCTGATGATGGAGCGCGCGTGGCGCGAGCAATGCAGCGAGCTCGCGGGCGAGGAGGCGCCGTCCGTTCCGGCGCACGCCGCGGAGAAGACGTTCAACCTCGTCTGGCCGCCTTCGACGTGCCCGAGCTGCGGGCAGCGCATCGTGCCGTGGCACAACGTGCCGGTGCTGAGCTATCTGTGGCTTCGCGGCCGCTGCGCGAGCTGCGGTGCGTCGATCTCGCGGCGCTACCCGATCGTGGAAGCGCTGGCGGGGCTTCTCAGCGTCGTCGCCGCCGTGGTCTTCGGGCCGACCTGGCAGCTCGTGGCCGCGCTCGGCTTCACGTGGGCACTGCTCGCGCTCGCGCTGATCGACATCGATCACAAGCTGCTGCCGGATTCGATCACGCAGCCGCTGCTGTGGGCCGGGCTCCTGATCAGCCTTCTCTCGGTCGACGGCGAGCCGCTCTTCACGGACGTGCGGTCGAGCGTGATCGGCGCCGCGGCCGGCTACACGAGCCTCTGGGTCGTCTTTCACCTCTTCAAGCTGCTCACCGGCAAGGAAGGGATGGGGTACGGCGACTTCAAGCTGCTCGCGGCGCTCGGCGCGTGGCTCGGCTGGCAGCTGCTGCCGCTCGTGATCCTGCTGTCGGCCGCGGTCGGCGCCGTGATCGGGTCGATCATGCTGATGGCTTCCGGGCAGTCGCGGCAGACGCCGATCCCGTTCGGCCCCTATCTCGCCGCCGCGGGGTGGATCGCGTTGCTCTGGGGGGAAGAGCTGGTCGCCTGGTACGTGCGATTCCTGAATTGACGCGCGCCGTCCCGCGCGCGTGATCGCCCTCGCCGGTTGCCGGCTCCCGCTTTCGGGTGTCCAATGCACGCGATGGCGAGCCCATTCGATCCTCGGTGCACGACGCCCGTTCGGCGTCCGTCCGCGCCACGCGGCCCGGCCGCCCCACGCGGGCCGACCGTCTCGCACGGGCCGGCCGTCTCGCGCGGGCCGGCCGCCACCCGCCCGATCCGGCCGTGCTGACGATCGGCTTGACGGGCGGCGTCGCGAGCGGCAAGTCGACGGTCGCGCGGATGTTCGCGGACCTCGGGGTGCCTCTGATCGACACGGACGTGATCGCCCGCGAGGTCGTCGCGCCCGGCGAGCCCGGCCTTGCCGCGGTGCGCGATGCGTTCGGACCGGACGTCGTTTCGCCGGACGGCACGCTCGACCGCCGCAAGCTCCGCTCGGTCGTATTCGCCGACGAGGCGAAGCGCCGGCGCCTCGAGCGCATCCTGCATCCGCTGATCCGCGCGCGGGTCCTCGCGAGGCTCGCCGAGATCGACGCGCCCTACGCGATCGTCGTCGTGCCGCTGCTCGTCGAAACGAACTTCGGCGAGCTGGTCGACCGCGTGCTCGTCGTCGACGCTCCCGTCGAGACGCAGCTCGCGCGCCTCGTCGATCGGGACGGGATCGCGCCCGCGGAAGCGCAAGCGATGATCGACGCGCAGGTCGACCGCGCGACGCGTCTCGCGGCCGCGGACGACGTCGTGGACAACGGCGGCGCCGTCGATTCGACTCGAGCTCAAGTCGAGCGACTGCACCGCACGTATCTCGAACTTGCGACGGTTTGCCGACAGCATCCCGGTCGCGCAGAATAGCGCGGTATGGTCGACCCCGCGGAGCAGCTTCAGAGCTCGTCGCCCGAGGACGGGCATATCAAGTTCGAGCAGCCGCTCACGGAACGGATGCGCACGTTTCTGCGCATCGAGTTCCTGTTCGAGCAAGCGTCGTTCCACAGCCAGGACCCGACGCAGTTCGGCACGCGCGCAGCGATCGCGAGCCTGCTCGAGATTCTCGTGATTCTCGGCCGCGGCGATATCCGGGCCGAGGTCATGAAGGAGCTCGAGCGCCACGCGGAGCTGTTGAACCGCTTCCGGCGCAAGCCCGGCGTCGACGTCCGCCGCCTCGACGGGCTGATCGCGGATCTCGCCGCGCTGCGCGCGCAGCTGGCGGAGGCCGGCCCTCAGTTCATGAACCCGCTGAAGGAGTGCGACTTCCTGACCTCGATCCGGCATCGCAGCGCGATCCCCGGCGGAACCTGCGTCTTCGACCTGCCGGATTACGCGTACTGGCTGCATCTGCCGTACAACGAGCGCGCGCGGCAGTTCGAGGACTGGACGACGAAGCTGCGCCGCGTCTGCGACCCGGTATCGAAGGTGCTGTGGCTCACCCGCGAGACGATCCAGCCGGCACCGCAGGTCGCGGCCGGCGGGCTCTACCAGTGCAGCCTGCCCCGCAACGAGCAGTTCAATCTGGTGCGCGTGCTGCTGCCCGCCAACGGCGGCGTCTTCCCGGAGATCAGCGCCGGGCAACACCGCTTCACGATTCGCTTCGTCGAGTGGCAGGGGGTGGAGAAGAGGGCGACGCAAGCGCACCGCGACGTGCGCTTCCTGTTGGCGCTTTGCTGATCCGCGCGGCCTCTCGGGGCGGTCTGCAACCGGTTCTCGTCGCTTGCCCGCCCTTCACGCCGGGCACCTGATCACCCGCGCCGGCTGCGCAACGCCTCGACGATCGGCGCGTCCGCCGGCAGCAATCCGATCTCGGTAAGCTCCTCCACGTCCACCCACCGGAGCGGCTGCCGCTCGAGCCCGCGCGGAACGCCGTCCCAGCGCTCGACCCTCCAAACGTCCAGCCGAACGCGCTTCTCCCGGTAGTCGTGCACGAGCTCGATCAGGGGAGAGGCGCAGGACACCTCGATGCCGAGCTCCTCGCGAAGCTCCCGCCGCAGTGCGCCGAGCGGCGTCTCGCCGGGCGCGCTCTTGCCGCCCGGAAACTCCCAGAAGCCGGCCATGTGCGTGCCCGGGAGGCGCTGATTGACGAGCACGCGCCCGTCGGCGTCCTCGAGGACGCCGGCGACGACGTGAACCTCCGGGAGAGTCACGCGCCGGCCGGGCACGTGCGGCCGGGCTCGCTCGCCGAAACGAGCAGCGGATGCAAGGGACTTACTGAAGCCGGCCGTGGCACTGCTTGTACTTCTTGCCCGACCCGCACGGACACGGCTCGTTGCGCCCGACCTTGCGCTCGCCCCGCACGTAGGGCGCTACCGGCTCGGCGGCCGGCACCGCCCGCTGCATGCCCGCCGGCGCCGGACGCATGGCCGCGGCGCCCGCGCCGGCCATCGCCGGCCGCGGACGCGGGGCGCCGAGCGGCGCGCCGGCAGGCGGAGGCGGCGGCGCCACGAGCGACGGGGCCTCCGCATGCTGCGCGCGCAGCGTCGACGGGTCGCTCGCCGGTCGCTCGACGGCCTGCACGTCCTCCGGACGGCGGACCTGAATCTTCGAGAGGACGCTGATCGTGTCGTGCTTCACGCGATCGAGCATGCTCGAAAACATCTCGAACGCTTCGCGCTTGTATTCCTGCTTCGGATTGCGCTGGGCGTAACCGCGAAGGTGAATCCCCTGGCGCAAGTAGTCGAGCGCGGCGATGTGCTCTTTCCAATGCAGATCGAGCTGGCGGAGCATGATCCCTTTCTCGAGCTCGCGCATGATCGGCGCTCCGATCGACTCCACCTTCGCGTCGTACGCGGCCTCGATCCGCTCCAGGATCACCTTGCGCAGGCCCTTCTCGTCGAGCGATTTGTCTTCCTCGAGCAGCTTCGCGACGTCGAGCTCGAGACCGAAGTCGCGCTCGAGCGCCTTCGTCAGCCCTTCCTTGTCCCACATCTCCTCGACGCTGTCGCGCGGCACGTACTCGCTCACGACCTCGTCGACGACGTCGGCGCGGATACCGCGGATCGCGTCGGCCACGTTCTCCGCGTCCATCAGCTCGCTGCGCTGCTGATACACGACCTTGCGCTGGTCGTTCGCGACGTCGTCGTATTCGAGCAGCTGCTTGCGGATGTCGAAGTTGTGCGCCTCCACCTTGCGCTGCGCGCGCTCTATCTGCTTCGACAGCATCTTGCTCTCGATGGCCTCGCCGGGCTTCATGCCCGCGCGCGACAACAGCCGCTTGGTGCGCTCGGGATCGCCGAAGATGCGCATCAGGTTGTCTTCCATCGAGAGGTAGAACCGGCTCGAGCCCGGGTCGCCCTGACGGCCGGAGCGGCCGCGCAGCTGATTGTCGATGCGCCGCGACTCGTGGCGCTCGGTGCCGATGATGTGCAGGCCGCCTTCGGCGAGCACCTTCTCGTGCCGGGCTTTCCAGTCCTCCTCGAGCGCCTTCAGCTGCTCCTCGGTCGGGTTCTCGAGACGCGACCGCTCGGCCTCGAGGTTGCCGCCGAGCACGATGTCGGTGCCGCGGCCCGCCATGTTCGTCGCGATCGTCACGGTGCCGGGCCGGCCGGCCTGCATCACGATCTCGGCCTCCTGCTCGTGGTACTTCGCGTTCAGCACCTGATGAGAAATCTTCTTCTGCTTGAGCAAGCCGGAGAGGAACTCGGAGGTCTCGATGGACGTGGTGCCGACGAGCACGGGCTGCCCGCGCGAATGGCAATCCATGATGTCCTCGATGATCGCGTCGAACTTGTCCTTCTGCGTGAGGTAGACGAGATCCGGCGCATCCTGGCGGATCATCGGCTTGTGCGTCGGGATCACGACGACCTCGAGCCCGTAAATCTGCTGGAACTCGTAGGCCTCGGTATCGGCCGTGCCGGTCATGCCGGCGAGCTTGTCGTAGAGCCGAAAGTAGTTCTGGAAGGTGATCGACGCGACGGTCTGATTCTCCTCCTTGACCCGAACGCCTTCCTTGGCCTCGATGGCCTGATGGAGGCCGTCGGACCAGCGTCTGCCCGGCATCGTGCGGCCCGTGAACTCGTCGACGATCACGACCTCGCCGTTCACGACGATGTACTCCACCTCGCGGCGGAACAGGGCGTGGGCCCGGAGAGCCGCGTTCAAGTGGTGCATCAGGCGGATGTTCGCCGGGTCGTAGAGGCTCTCGCCCTCGCCGAGAATGCCGGCCTTCGCGAACAGCTGCTCGACGTGCTCGTGGCCCTCCTCGGTGAGGTGCGCCTGCTTCGTCTTCTCGTCGACCGTGTAATCGCCCGGAACGTAAAGCTGGCACTTCACCGGCTTCTCGCCCGGCCCGACCTCGATCAGGTGGTGGCCGCCCTCGCGCGCCTTTGCGAGCGCCTGCCCGAGCGACATCGTGCCGAGCGACTTCCCCTTCACGTCGAGCAGCTCGACCTGGGAAGCCTCGATCTCCTCGTTGGCGCGCCCCGGCGGCGGGTCGTGCTTCCTCAGGTGAGGGATCAGGCGGTTGATCTGGATGTAGAGCTCGGTGCTCTCCTCGGAGCGGCCGGAGATGATCAGCGGAGTGCGTGCCTCGTCGATCAGGATGGAGTCGACCTCGTCGACGATCGCGAAAGCGAGCTGCCGCTGAACCCGGTCCTGTGGCCGAAAGGCGAGGTTGTCGCGCAAATAGTCGAAGCCGAACTCGTTGTTCGTGCCGTAAGTGATGTCGGCCTGGTAGGCGCGGCGCTTCTCCTCGACGGACTGGCCGGCCTTGATCACGCCGACCTCGAGCCCGAGAAAGCGGTAGACCGGGCCCATCCAGTCGGCGTCGCGTTGCGCCAGGTACTCGTTGACGGTGACGACGTGGACTCCTCGGCCGGTGAGCGCGTTGAGGTACGCCGCGAGCGTGGCGACGAGCGTCTTGCCCTCGCCGGTGCGCATCTCCGCGATCTTGCCCTGGTGGAGCGCGATACCGCCGATCAGCTGCACGTCGAAGTGGCGCATATGCAGCGTGCGCCACGCGGCCTCGCGGGCGACGGCGAACGCCTCCGGCAACAGCGCGTCGAGGTCCTTCGTTTCGGCGTACCGGGCCTTGAGCTCGCCCGTCTTGGCCCGCAGCGCCTCGTCGCTGAGCGCCTTGATCTCGGGCTCGCGCGCGTTCGCGGCGTTGACGAGCTGCTGATAGCTCTTCAGCAGCCGCTGATTGCGGCTGCCGAAGAGCCCGGTGAAGAGGTTCGTTGCAATATTGGCCAACGGCGGATCCCTGGGCGGAGTGAAAGCACGAATTCTAACAGCCTGTCCGCGCCATCCCCGACGCTGCGGCACAGGACTCCCCGGTGCCGCCGAGGCGGCGCGATCGTTTCGAGATGAGGGCGCTCCCCGAGCGGCTCAAGGCTTGGACGCCATTCGGCCGCCGGGGTTTCCGGCGAGCGGACGAAATGCGGGCGGAGCCGCAGCTCGGCGGCGCTCGCGCGTTTCCGAGACGGGCGCCAGGGCCGCGGCGGGCGGCCGCGGCGCCTCAGGGCAACGCGGCTTCAGCGGACGTAGGTCATCGGGTCGACGGCGCGCCCGTTGTGCAGAACCTCGAAGTGGAGGTTCGGCCCGGTGGCACGGCCCGTGTCGCCGAGCCGGGCGATGACCTGGCCCCGCTTGACGGTATCGCCGACCGAGACGAGGTTCGTCGCGTTGTGCGCGTAGCGCGTGACGTAGCCGTTGCCGTGGTTGATCTCGACGAGCTGGCCGTAGCCGTAGCGCGGCCCGGACCACGTGACGACTCCGGACGCGACCGCGAGGACGTCGGCGCCTTCGCGGCCCGCGAAGTCGATGCCCTTGTGGTAAGCCCTGCGGCCGGTGAACGGGTCGGTGCGCTGCCCGAAGCTCGACGAGATGTAGCCCGACGCGACGGGCCGGCCCTCGGGCCGCACTTCATCCTGCAGCTTGCGGTTCAGCAGTAGATCCTCGAGCACGCTCAGCTGGCGACCGCGGTCGTCGAGCTGCTCGGCGAGCACGTCGAGCGACGCGACGATGCCGCCGAGATCGAGCTGCTCCGCTTCGCCGAGCACTTCCTCCGGGCCGCCGAGCGCCGGAGGCGACGTGAAGTCGAACTCGCCGTCGTCGAGGCCCGCCATCTCCGTCAGACGGGCGCCGAGCGCGTCGAGGCGCACGACGTGCGCGTTCATCTGTCCGAGGCGAAGGGCGAGCGCGTCGACGCTTTGCTGGAGCCCGCGGCGCGTCTGGTCGAGAAGCGCTTGCTGCGCTTCGAGCTCCGCACGCCACTCCTCGACGTTCGCCGCGGGATCGCTGATTCCGAAAGCGCTCGCGCTTCTGACCCCGACGTAGAAGGCGCCGCCGGCGAGCGCGAACGACAGGCCGCCGACGGCGAGCCAGAGCTTCGCGGACGTCAGCCGGAGCTGAGCGAGCCGGCCGCGGTCCTTGCTGAGGAGGATCAGATCCATCCGGCGCCGCCTCGAACGCTCGGGCGCGGGCTACGCTGGCGCCGCGAAGCGCGGGGGGCGCCGGCTGACGGTCGGCCGCCGGCCATCGAAGAGGCGTTCTTGTAATTGTTCGCTGACACTCGGCAACCCCGCTATCCTGGGAATCGTTCCTGTAGATCGGTGGCTTTGCGTCCCGCCCTTTCGGGCGGTTTGCCCTGATCGATGCCGGTAGAATGCCTCAGAAACTCGTTTCGCCTCAAGATTCTTCGAATCGAAGGGTGATGACCTTCTCAGAATGCCCCCGAGCTCCCCGAAACGCCTTGCCGACCTGCTGAGCACCGGGCGCCTCCTCGGCCTCCGGCAGGAGGCCGAGCGGCGTCGCGCGACCACCGACGCGGTCCGGGCGCGGCTCCCGGAGGACGAGGCAGCGCACGTCGTCTCGGCCACCACCAACGAGGCCGGGGAGCTGGTCGTCGTGATGGATTCCCCGGTTTGGGCCGCGAAAGTGCGCTATCGGGCGGCCGAGCTCGGGACCGAGCGGCTGCGCGTGCGGGTCGTCCCGTTGTCATAAGACGGGCGCGCAGCCCCGGGCCCCGCCGCCTCGCGGATCGGCGGGCACCGCGCGTCGAATTCGACAGAATGACGGCCGGGGGAACGACTCGCGTCCCGCAAATACCCATACCTGATGCCTGACGGGACGCTCGCGCGCAGGGACGCGCGCGCGAGCCTACACGGATGTATTTACGGCGTTCCCGGCAGGCATCAGGTATGGGTATTTGCGGGACGCCCTGCTAGTCCGGGAGGCCGGGCGCGAGCTGGTACGACACGGGAGAGCGGCGGCTGTCCTCGAAGCTCACTTCCTCGAAGCACTCCGGCCGCTCGAGCAGCGCGCGGAGCAGCAGATTGTTCAGCCGATGCCCCGACTTGTAGCCGAAGAACTCGCCGATCAAGCACGACCCGAGCAGGTACAGGTCGCCGACCGCGTCGAGCACCTTGTGCCGCACGAACTCGTCTCTGAACCGCAGACCGTCCTCGTTCAGCACGCGGTAGTCGTCCATCACGATCGCGTTGTCGAGGCTCCCGCCGAGCGTGAGGTCGCGGGCGCGCAGGGTCTCGAGATCGCGAAGGAACCCGAACGTGCGGGCGCGGCTGATCTCCTTCAGAAACGCGGTGGCGGAGAAGTCGAGGCTCACGCGCTGCCGGTGCTTGCGCAGCACGGGGTGATCGAAGTCGATCTCGAAGTTCAATCGAAAGCCGTCGAAGGGGGACAGACGCGCCCACTTGTCGTCTTCCTTCACTTCGACCGCCTTCACGATGCGGATGAAGCGCTTCGGCGCGTTCTGCTCCTCGATGCCGGCGGATTGAAGGAGGAACACGAACGGCGCCGCGCTGCCGTCCATGATCGGCACTTCCGCGGCCGTGAGATCCACGAAGGCGTTATCGATGCCGAGGCCCGCCATCGCCGAGAGCAGGTGCTCGACCGTGGCGACGCGAGCGCCGTTGTGCTCGAGCGTGGTGCCGAGCATCGTCTCCGTGACGTTCAGCGCGGTAGCCGGCACGTCGACCGGCTCCGGCAAATCGAGCCTGCGGAAAACGATCCCGGTGTTCGGCGGCGCGGGCCGCAAGCTCATGAAGACCTTGGCACCGCTATGCAGTCCGATGCCGGTCGCGCGGATCGAATCCTTGAGAGTGCGCTGTTTCAAGCTCCCGAAACTCCTTTCGGGCACGTCGCCGGCACGGGCCGCTCGAGCCGCCCGTGGATGGCGGCGGCGCACCGCGATCGTTGCCGGGAGGCGTCTCCCACAGACGCCGGCCCTCCCGCTCGCTCTGCCGGCGGAAAGCACCGGCCGGCAGAAGCGGCAGGGAACCCTAGCACAGGGCCGAAGTCTCCATCAAGGAACGTTTGCAATTCACGGAAAGTCCTTCCCGCCGGTGTCAACCGGCCTGCCCTTCGGTCCCCCGTTTCGCCCGAGCGGCCCTAGCGCAAATGGCGCGCTGTGGTCAAGCGTTGCATTGTGCGCGCAGTTCACGCCGGCCGACGTCGGTAGCGTCCCCTAGTCGCTCCTCCGTGTCGTCAGTCACCTGGCGTGGGCGCCGGCCGCTAATCCGCCTGCCGCCGGAGGAACGCCGGGATGTCGAGCAAGTCCTCGAGATCCTCGCCGCCGCCGAGCACGCCGTCGCCGACCGCGCGCTTCCGCTGCACCGCCGGCTTCTCGAGCTCCGCGAAGTTCGGCTCCCGGCGCAGGGGCGTTCGCCGGACGACGCGCATCGGCGTTTCCTCGCGCACGCTCGCCCCCTGGCCGAGACCGGTGGCCACGACGGTCACGCGGATCTCGCTCGTCATCTCGGGATCGATCACGGTGCCGATCACGACGGTCGCGTCGTCGGACGCGAACTGCTTGATCGTCTCGCCGACCGCCTGGAACTCGCCGATGCCCATGTCCATGCCGGCCGTGACGTTCACGAGAATGCCGTTCGCACCGGCGAGGTTGATGTCCTCGAGCAGCGGGCTCGAGATCGCCGCCTCCGCGGCGATTCGTGCCCGGTCCTCGCCCGTGGCGACGCCGGACCCCATCATAGCCATGCCCATCTCCGACATCACCGTGCGCACGTCCGCGAAGTCGACGTTGATCAGGCCCGGCCGGGTGATGAGCTCCGCGATGCCTTGGACCGCGCCTTGCAGCACTTCGTTCGCCGCCTTGAAGGCGTCGAGCAGGGTGGTCTGCGGACCGAGGACGGAGAGAAGCTTCTCGTTCGGGATCGTGATCAGCGAATCGACGAATCGGCCGAGCTCGGCGATGCCCTGCTCGGCGACGCGCATCCGCTTGCCGCCCTCCATCAGGAACGGCTTCGTCACGACGGCGACCGTGAGGATGCCGAGCTCCTTCGCGAGCTGCGCGACGACCGGCGCCGCGCCCGTGCCGGTGCCGCCGCCGAGGCCCGCGGTGATGAAGAGCATGTCCGCGCCTTCGATCACCTCCTGAATACGGTCGCGGTCCTCCATCGCCGCCTGTCGGCCGATCTCCGGATTCGCGCCGGCTCCGAGACCTTTCGTGATGTTGCAGCCGATCTGCAGGTTCGTCTTGACCTTCGCGCTCTTCAAAGCCTGCGCGTCCGTGTTCGCGCAGATGAAGTCGACGCCCTCGATGCCGGCCCGAACCATGTGGCCGACCGCGTTGCCTCCTCCGCCGCCGACGCCGATCACTTTGATCACCGCTGATTCGCTGTAGCCGTCCATCAACTCGAACATGCTTGCACTCCTTTTATCCGTTTTCCCCGTAGCCGAGACCGCTCAAAAGTTCCCCTGAAACCACGCCTTCATCCGACCGAACGCATGCGAGAGGCCGAACCGAGACGCCGACGACTCGGCCTTGCTGTGCACGGCATCCTTGCCGTACAGGAGCAGCCCGACTCCGGTTGCGTGAATCGGGTTGCGTACGACGTCCGAGAGACCGTCCACGTGCTGCGGCGCGCCGAGACGCACCGGCATGTGGAACACTTCCTCGGCAAGCTCCACCGCGCCTTCCATCTTTGCGCTGCCGCCGGTCAGCACGATTCCGGCCGCGATCAGCTCCTCGAACCCCGAGCGGCGCAGCTCGTCCCGCACGAGGTGGTAGAGCTCCTCGTAGCGCGGCTCGACGACCTCGGCGAGCGTTTGTCTGGCGAGCCTTCGCGGCGGCCGCTCGCCGACGCTCGGCACCTCGATCGTCTCGTCCGGATTCGCGAGCTGCGACAGCGCGCACGCGTACTTGATCTTGATCTCCTCCGCGTACTGCGTCGGCGTGCGCAGCGACACCGCGATGTCGTTCGTGACCTGATCGCCGGCGATCGGGATCACGGCCGTGTGCTGGATCGCCCCGCCGAAGAAGACCGCGATGTCCGTCGTGCCGCCGCCCATGTCGACGAGGCATACGCCGAGCTCGCGCTCGTCCTCCGTGAGGCATGCGTAGCTCGACGCCAGCTGCTCGAGCACGACGTCGTCGACGCCGAGCCCGCAGCGCTGCACGCACTTCACGATGTTCTGCGCCGCGCTGACGGCGCCCGTCACGAGATGCACCTTCGCTTCGAGGCGCACGCCCGACATTCCGACCGGCTCGCGAATGCCTTCCTGCGCGTCGATGATGAATTCCTGCGGCAGCACGTGAAGCACGCGCTGGTCGGCCGGGATCGCGACCGCGCGCGCGGCGTCGATCACGCGCTCGACGTCGCTCGGCGTCACTTCCTTGTCGCGGATCGCGACGATGCCGTGGGAGTTTAGGCTCCTCACGTGGCTGCCGGCGATTCCGGTGTAGACGCTGTTGATCTCGCAGCCGGCCATCAGCTCGGCTTCCTCGACTGCGCGCTGAATGGACTGCACCGTCGACTCGATGTTGACGACGACGCCGCGCTTCAGGCCGCGCGACGGGCAGGAGCCGATTCCGATGACCTCGAGGCGATCCTCCGGCGAGAGCTCGCCGACGATCGCGACGACCTTCGACGTCCCGACGTCGAGGCCGACGAGCAACTTGCGATCGTCGCGCTTAGCCATGTGCCGCGTTCTCCCCGCCCGCCGCGACGGCCGTGTCCTCGGCCTCCGCGTCTCGCCACCCGACGGCGAACCCGTTCGTGTAGCGCATGTCGATGTAGCCGATGCGGTGCAGCTCGTTTGCGAGCGCGGGCGCGGCCACCTCGAAGAACCGGTCGATGCGCTCGCCCACGTCGCGCCGGCCGAAGCGGATCTCCTGCCCGGTGGCGAGCACGAGACTCCACGCGCCGCGCTCGTCGACGCTGAGCGTGCCGAGGGCGAGGTGCGCGGCGATCAGGCGGTCGCGGATCGCCAAATAGACACGCGCCACGTCGCGCTCGCTCCCTTCGGGCCCTGAAAGCCTCGGCAGCTCCGGAAAGCCGTGCTCGGGCCGCTCGGCGAACAGCTCGCCGCGGACGTTGAGCACGCCGGTGTCGCCCCAGCGCGCCGCGGCCTTCTGCTCCTTCACGCGCACGACGAGCGCGTCCGGCCACGAGCGTCGGAGCTCGATCGAATCCACCCACGGCAGGGCCTCGACGCGGCGCCGCAGCGACGCGAGGTCGAGCGACCAGAAACCTTCGTCGAGCGCCGGCGCGAGCGCGGCCTCGATCTGCAGCGGCGACACGCGCTGAAACGTGCTCTGGATCACGAGGCGGCCGACGGGCCGGTCGACGACGTCGTCGAGCACGGCCGGCAACGCGGCGGCCGTGCTGCCTGCCAGCACCGGCCAGAGAAAGATTCTCCAACCGATGCGAATGCGCGATAGGCGCGGCATGCGCGGCAACGCGGGCACGCGCAGCTTGCGCGGGTTCTTCCTGCGGCGGTTCGGCCGGCTTCGCATCAACGCCCCTCCCGTCGGCGTTCCCCGATCACTCTTGCCTCGAGCTCGAGCACGACTCCCGTGCGCTCCTCTACACGCCGCCGCACCGTCTCGATCAATTGCTCGATGTCGTCCGCGGCGGCGCCTCCCGTGTTGACGATGAAGTTCGCGTGCTTCTCGGAGACGCGCGCGCCTCCGATCGCGAGCCCCTTGAGGCCCGCCTGCTCGATCAGCGCGCCCGCATGCGCGCCTTCCGGATTGCGGAACACCGACCCGCAGCTCGGCACGCCGAGCGGCTGCGTCGCACCGCGCTTCTCGAGCATCGTCTTGATCACGCTCATGTCGAGCGTCTCGTCGCGCTCGAACCGAAACGTCGCGGCGAGAAACCAGAACGGAAGGCCGGCCGCCGAAAAGGTGTCAGACACCTTTTCAGAAAACGTGTCAGACACGGGCGGCGCGAGGCGGACGGTGCGGTAGCCGATCGAGAAGGCGGCGCGCGGGAGCGTGCGGCGGTCGCCGCGGCGGTCGATGATCTCGACGGCCTCGACGTTGTTCCAGGTCTCGCCGCCGAACGCGCCGGCGTTCATCGCGAGCGCGCCGCCGACGGTCCCCGGAATCCCGGCGAAGAACGCCGCGGGCCCGAGCTTCCACTGCACGGATTGGCGTGCGAGCCGCGCGCAAGGCAGGCCGGCGCCGGCGATCACGCGCTCGTCGCCGACGCGAACGAGGCGCTTCGCGAGCCGCCGCGTCGAGATCACCGCGCCGCGAATGCCGCCGTCGCGCACCAGCAGATTCGAGCCGAGCCCGACGAAGCAGACCGGCAGATCCGCGGGCAACGCGCGCAGGAAGCGCTCGAGCACGGCCTCGTCCGCGGGCTCGAAGAAGAGATCCGCGGGCCCGCCGACGCGCCACGACGTGTGCTTACGCATCGGCTCGTCGCGCCGCACGTCGAACGTCTCGAGCTCGCTCACGGCCGCCCTCACTTTCCCGCTCCGACGGGCGGCTCGGCCGCGAGCGCGGCGGGCAGCGTCGGCGCGAGAGCGCCGATGCTGCCGGCGCCGAGCGTGAGCACGACGTCGCCCGCCTCGACGACGTTCGCGAGCACGGCCGGGATCTCGTCGAGCTCCTCGACGTGGATCGGCTCGACCTTGCCGCGCGCGCGCACGGCGCGCGCGAGCGCCTTGCTGTCAGCCCCGACGATCGGCGCCTCGCCGGCGGGGTACACGTTCGTGAGCACGAGCACGTCGGCGCTTTCGAGGACGCGCGCGAAGTCGTCGAGGAGCGCATGCGTGCGCGTGTAGCGATGCGGCTGAAACACGACCACGAGCCGCCGCCCCGCCCATGCGTCGCGAGCCGCGGCGAGCGTCGCCGCGATCTCGGTCGGGTGGTGGCCGTAGTCGTCGACGAAAGTGACCGCCCCGCCGCGAGCATTCACCGTGCCGAGCACCTGCAGGCGCCGGTCGATCCCGGAGAACGCGCCGAGCGCACGGCGCACCGCGTCCGGATCGATCTCGAGCTCGAGCGCCACGGTGACGGCCGCGAGCGCGTTCAGCACGTTGTGCAGCCCGGGAAGGTTCAGCTCGAGCTCGAGGGGCGCGGCACCGCCGGCCGGCAGCGCCTTGAAGCGCGTGCGCGGGCCGAGCCGCTCGATGTCGACCGCGCGGGTGTCGGCGCGCTCGCCGAGCCCGTAGCTGATCACCCGCCGGCCGAGATCGGGGATCAGCGAGCGCGTGTTCTCGTCGTCGCTGCAGAGCACCGCGAGCCCGTAGAACGGCAGGTTGTGCAGGAAGTCGCGGAAGCCCTGCTTGAGCCGCTCCATGTCGTAGTCGTACGCGCCGAGGTGGTCCGCATCGATGTTCGTGACGACCGCGATCATCGGATTCAAGTGCAGGAACGACGCGTCGCTCTCGTCCGCCTCGGCCACGAGGTACTGCCCCTCGCCGAGCCGCGCGTTCGCATCCGCGCTCAACAACCGGCCGCCGATCACGAACGTCGGGTCGAGGCCGCCTTCGGCGAGCACGCTCGCGATGAGGCTCGTCGTCGTGGTCTTGCCGTGCGTGCCGGCCACCGCGATGCCGTAACGGAAACGCATCAGCTCGCCGAGCATCTGCGCCCGGCGCACGACCGGAATGCGGCGGCGCTGCGCAGCGACGACCTCCGGGTTGTCCGCGGGCACGGCGCTCGACACGACCACCGCATCGGCCTGCTCGACGTGCTCGTCACTGTGGCCTTGCCAGATGCGGGCGCCGAGCGACTCGAGGCGCGCGGTGAGCGGGCTCGGCTTGAGGTCCGAGCCCTGCACGCGATAGCCGAGGCTCAGCAGGACCTCGGCGATCCCGGCCATGCCGGCGCCGCCGATGCCGACGAAATGCACGCAGCGGATGCGGCCCATCCGGTTCGTCATGCGGCCGCCTCCGCGTATTCGAGGCATGCCGCCGCGAGCCGCTCCGCGGCGTCGACCCGCGCGAGCCCGCGCGCGGCGCGCGCCATCGACGCGAGGCGCCCGGGGTCCGCGAGCAGCGCCTCGAGCTCGGCCGCGAGACGGGCGGGATCGAGGTCGCGCTCGGCGACGACGACCGCCGCGCCCGCGGCCGTGAACCGCTCGGCGTTGCGGCTCTGGTGGTCGTCGATCGCATGCGGATACGGCACGAGCACCGCGCCGAGCCCGGCCGCGGCGAGCTCGCTGAGCGTGAGCGCGCCGGCGCGCGCGACGACGAGGTCGGCCCACGCGTATGCGGCGGCCATGTCGTCGATGAACGCCGTGACGTCGGCATCCACGCCGGCGTCGCGATACGCCGCGCGCGTCTCCTCGTGTCGCGCCCCGGCCTGGTGGCGCACGTCCGGACGCGCCTCCGCCGGCAGCCTCGCGAGCGCCGCCGGCAGCGTGCGGTTCAGCACGGCCGCGCCCTGGCTGCCGCCGAGGACGAGCACGCGCGCGCGGCGCGCGTCACTCGCGATTCGCTCGGCGGCCGGCGGGAGCGCCGCGATCGAGCGGCGGATCGGATTGCCGATGCACTCCGCGTCGACGCCGCTCGGGAAGCTGCCGGGGAACGCCTCGAAGACGCGCGCCGCGAAGCGCGCAAGCCAGCGGTTCGTCGTGCCCGCGATCGAGTTCTGCTCGTGGATCAGGAGCGGCTTGCGCGCGAGCCATGCGGCGACGCCGCCCGGACCCGAGACGAATCCGCCCATGCCGAGCACGGCGGAAGGCTTGCGGCGGCGCAGCGCGGCGAGCGCCTGCGCGACCGCGAAGGCCGCCCGGAACGGCGTCGCGGCCCATGCGCCGATTCCCTTCCCCCGCAGCCCCGAGATCGAAATCCATTCGATCTCGATGCCGTGCTGCGGCACAACGCGCGCTTCGAGGCCGCGCCGCGTGCCGAGCCAAACGACGCCCCGGCCCCGCTCGCGAAGCTCGTCCGCGACGGCGAGCCCCGGAAAGACGTGCCCGCCGGTGCCGCCCGCCATGATCATCACCGGGCCGCCGCTCACGCCGCGCTCCTCTTCTTCGCGCGCCGCTCGGCCGCGCCGAGCTCGTGGCGGATGCGGAACAGCAGCCCGAGCGCCGCGAGCGTGACCACCGTGCTCGAGCGCCCGTAGCTCAGCAGCGGCAACGTGAGTCCCTTCGTCGGCAGCAACCCCGTGTTCACGCCGATGTTGATGAAGGCCTCGAGGCCGAGCGTGAGGCCGATGCCGATCGCGACGAGACCGTGGAACGGCAGCTGCGCGTCGAGCGCGCGCCGCCCGATCGTGACCGCGCGGTGCACGACCAGCGTGAACAGCGCGATCACCGTCGTCGAGCCGACGAGACCCAGCTCCTCGGCGAGCACCGCGAAGACGAAGTCCGTGTGGGCCTCCGGCAAATAGAAAAGCTTCTGCACGCTTTCCCCGAGGCCGACGCCGATCCAGTCGCCGCGGCCGATCGCGATCAGCGACTGCGTGAGCTGAAAGCCGCTCGCGAACGGATCGGCCCACGGATCGAGGAACGCCGTGAGGCGCTGCATCCGGTACTCGGCCGAGTACGCGAGCACGGCAAGCGTCCCGGCGGCGAAGGCGACCGCGAGCGTCACGTCCCGAAGCCGCGCGCCGGCCGCGAACAGCACGCCGAGCGCTGCGCAGACCAGCACGACGGCGGCGCCGAAGTCCGGCTCCTTGAGAAGCAGCACGGCCGCGATCCCGATCACCGCGAGCGGCTTCGCGAACCCGAGGAAGCTGCTCGTGAGCTCGCGATGCCGCCGCACCGCGTAGCTCGCGATATAAACGAGGAGGCACAGCCGCGCGGGCTCCGACGGCTGAAGGGTGAACGGGCCGACCGAGAGCCAGCGCGACGCGCCGTTCACGGTCTGACCGACGTTCGGCACGAGCACGACGGCGAGCAGCGCGATGCCGCCGAGCAGCGACAGCCAGCTCAACCGGTACCAGGTCTCGACCGGCACGAGCACGGCGACGGCGAGGCACGCGAAGCCGATCGCGAGCGCGCCGGCGTGCCGCAGCAAGTAGTAGTACGGCTCGCTCGTCGCCCTGTCGGCGATCGAGATCGACGCCGAGCCGACCATGATCGTGCCGAGCACGACGAGCCCGATCACGCCGCCGACGAGCGCGGGATCGATCTCCATCCGCTCGTTCGCCGGCGCGTTCATTGCGGCAGCTCCCGGACCGCCGCGGCGAAGACCTCGCCGCGATGCTTGTAGTCGCGAAACATGTCCTGGCTCGCGCAGGCCGGCGAGAGCAGGACCGTGTCGCCCGGCGACGCGAGACCGGCGGCGGCGTGCACGGCCGCCGGCAGATCGGCGGCGCGCCGCGTCGGGCAGACGCCCGCGAGGGCCGCCTCGATATCCCGCGCCGCGGCGCCGATCAGCACCGCGGCCTTGACCTTGCCTTGGGCCGCGCGCGCGAGCGGCGCGAAGTCGGCGCTCTTGCCGAGGCCGCCGGCGATCAGCACGAGCGGACCGGGGAGACCGCCTAGCGCGGCGACGGTGGCGCCGACGTTCGTGCCCTTCGAATCATCGATGTACTCGACGCCGCCGCGCACGGCCACCGGCCGGCAGCGGTGCGGCAGCCCTTCGAAATGCGTCAGCGCCTCGATCGCCGCGTCGAGCACGTCCGCCGGCGCACCGACGGAGTCGAGGAAGGTCGCCGTGAGCGCGAGCGCGGCGAGGGCATTGGCCTCGTTGTGCAAGCCGCGAAGCGAGAGCTCGCCGACCGGTACGAGCGGCTTGCCGTCGCGCCCGAGATGGCGGACGCCGTTCGTCTCGACGATCGAGTAGCCCCGATCGAGCGCCGCCGCGGTCGAGAACGGCACCGGCCGCGTGCAACGTTCGCCGACGCTGCGCACGAGCGGGTCGTCGCGGTTGAACACCGCGTGATCGGCCGCGGCCAGGAGCTTCGCCTTCAGCGCCGCGTACCGGTCGAGGTCGCCGTGCCGGTCCAGGTGGTCCGCGGAGACGTTCAGCACCGCGGCGGCGAGCGGGCGGAGCGAGTCGGTCGTCTCCATCTGGAAGCTCGAGATCTCGAGCACGTACGCGTCCGGCGGCTCCGTGCCGACCTCGGACGGACCGTCCAGCAGATCGAGCGCCGGCGGACCGAGATTGCCGCCGGCGAGCGCGGCGAAGCCCGCGGCCTCCAGCATCCGCGCGGTCAACGTCGTGACCGTGCTCTTGCCGTTCGAGCCGGTCACGGCGATCACCGGCGCGCGCGCGGCACGGGCGAAGAGCTCGATGTCGCCGACGAGCTCGATGCCGCGCCGGCGTGCCTCCGCGGCGAGCGGCATCGCGGCATCGAGACCCGGCGACCAGACGACGCGCGACGCGGACGCGAGCCACTTCGGATCGAGCGTCTCGAGCTCGATCCGAATCTCCGGCCGCTCCGCACGCAGCGCGTCGAGGCACGGCGGGTGCGCGCGGCTGTCGATCACGAGCACGTGCTCGCCGAGCCGCGCGAGATAGCGGGCGGCGGAAAGCCCCGTGCTCCCGAGGCCGACGATCAGCGTCCGCTTCCTCGCGGCCCCGGTCGTCGACGACTGCCGCGCGCGCTCGCTCTGCATCATCGCGGCCCCCATCACCGTATCTTCAGGCTCGCGAGGCCGACCAGCACGAGGATCACCGTGATGATCCAGAAGCGCACGATGACCTTCGGCTCCGCCCAGCCCTTGAGCTCGAAATGGTGGTGCAGCGGCGCCATGCGAAAAATGCGCCGGCCCGTCATCTTGTAGGAGGCGACCTGGATGATCACCGAGACGGTCTCGACGACGAAGACACCGCCCATGATGAACAGCACCAGCTCCTGCCTCACGACCACGGCCACCAGCCCGAGCGCCGCGCCCAACGCGAGTGCGCCGACGTCGCCCATGAACACTTGGGCCGGGTACGTGTTGAACCACAAGAAGCCCAGGCCGGCGCCTGCGAGCGCCGCACAGAAAACCAGCATCTCCCCCGCGCCGGCGACGTACGGAATGCCGAGATAGGAAGCGAACACGACGTTGCCGGCGGCCCAGCCGATCACGCCGAGCGCGCCCCCGACGAGCACGGCCGGCATGATCGCGAGACCGTCGAGACCGTCGGTGAGATTCACCGCGTTCGAGCTGCCGACGATCACGAAGTAAGTGAAGAGGATGTAAGCGACGGACCCGAGCGGAATCGTCAGGTTCTTGAAGTACGGGATAAGCAGCGAATGCTCGACCGCCGGGTTTTCCGCCGTCACGTAGAGCGCGATCGCCCCCGCGAGCGCGGCCAGCGACTGCCAGAAATACTTGCTGCGCGCCTTGAGCCCCTCGGCGTTGCCGAGCACGAGCTTCTTGTAGTCGTCGACGAAGCCGACGATGCCGAAAGCGAGCATCACGACGAGCACGATCCAGACGAAGCGGTTGTGGAGATCCGCCCAGAGCAGCGTGCTCACGCCGATCGCAACCAAGATCAGCGCGCCGCCCATCGTCGGCGTTCCGGCTTTCGGCAGGTGCGAGATCGGCCCCTCGTCGCGAATGTTCTGCCCGATCCGCTGCTTCGAGAGGCGCTGGATCAGATACGGGCCCACCGCGAGCGACAGCACGAGCGCGGTAAGCGCGCTCGCGATCGCGCGCATCGTGAGGTAGCTGAAGACGTTGAAGCCCGAGTGATAGCGGGTCAGGAAGTCGGTGATCTGGATCAGCACGGTGCGCCCTCCGTGCCGACCGGCGCGGCGAGCGCGGCGACGACGCGCTCGAGGCCCATCGCCCGCGATCCCTTCACGAGCACCGTCACACCTTCGGCCAACGCCGGCACGATCTCGGCGATCGCCGACTCGACGTCGTCGAACGCCGCGGCGCGCTCGCCGAATGCCGCGGCCGCATGCCTCGACAGCGTCCCGATCGTGATCAGCCGGTCGCAGCGCCCTTGTGCATACGCGCCGACGTCGCGGTGCAGGGCCGCGGCGTCCGGGCCGAGCTCGAGCATGTCGCCGAGGACGAAAATTCGCCCGTCCGCGACCGTCGCGAGGTAGTCGAGCGCGGCGCGCGCCGACGACGGGTTCGCGTTGTAGCTGTCGTCGACGACGCGCGATCCGCCCCGTCCCGGCAGCGCCGTCATCCGGCCGCGGACCGGCACCGCGCGGGCGAGACCCGCGGCGATCTCCGCCGGCCCGGCACCCGCGGCATGCGCGGCGGCCGCGGCGGCGAGCGCATTCGCGACGTTCTGAAGGCCGAGAAGCGGCAGCTCGACTTCGACGTTGCCGCCCGGCGTCGTCATCGCGAAGCGGGCGCCGGACGCGCCGAACTCGGGCTCGCCGGCGGGCATGAAGTCGGCGCGGCTCCGCACACCGAACGTGAGCACGTGTCCGGCACGGGAGCGGGCTCGCCACTCGCCGACGAAGGCGTCGTCGGCGTTCAGCACCGCGGCGCCGTCCGGCGGCAGGTGGTCGAGCAGCTCGCCTTTCGCGGCCGCGACGCCCGCAAGCGACCCGAACCCCTCGAGGTGCGCGGCGCCGGCATTCGTGATCACGCCGACCCGGGGCGCCGCGATCCGCGCGAGCGCATCGATCTCGCCGGCGTGGTTCGCGCCGAGCTCGACGACGGCCGCTTCGTGCTCGGGCGCGAGGCGCATCAACGTGAGCGGCAAGCCGATGTCGTTGTTCAGGTTGCCCTGCGTCACGCACACCCGTCGCGACACGCCGAGGATCGCGGCGATCAGCTCCTTGACCGTGGTCTTGCCGCTGCTGCCGGTGACGGCCACGACAGGTATCGAGAAGCCCGCGCGCCATGCGCGGGCCATTTGCCCGAGCGCCGCCCGCGTGTCGGCGACCTCGATCTGCGGCAGCGCCGCGGGCGAGCGCGCGGAGACCAGCGCGCCCGCCGCGCCCTTCGCCGCGGCGTCGGCGACGAACGCGTTCCCGTCGTAGCGCTCGCCGCGAAGCGCGACGAAGAGCGCGCCGCGGCGAAGCGTGCGCGTGTCGGTGCCGACGTCGCCGAACGGCGCATCGGCGCCGACGAGGCGGCCGTGCACGGCCTCCGCGACGGCGGCAAGCGTGCGCGCCATCAAGAGCGTTCTCCGAGCGCGTCGAGCGCGGCGGCGCGATCGCTGAACGGCCGCTGCGCGGTGCCGATCCACTGCGACGTCTCGTGACCCTTGCCGGCGATCAGCACGACGTCGCCGGGCTTCGCCGCCGCGATCGCGCGTGCGATCGCCCGGCCGCGGTCGTGCTCGATCGCGACGCTCGGATGCGCGCCGACGCCTTCGAGGACGTCGCGGACGATCTGCTCGGGGTCCTCGCTCCTCGGGTTGTCGTCGGTCAGCACGAGATGCTCGGCGCCGGCCGCGGCCGCGCGGCCCATTGCGGCGCGCTTGCCGCGGTCGCGGTCGCCGCCGCAGCCGAACACGCACCACACCTCGCCGGACGTCGGCGCGCGCACCGCATCGAGCGCGCGCTCCAAGCCGTCCGGCGTGTGGGCGTAGTCGACGACGACGCAGGGCGCCCCCGCCGTCCCGCCGGCGTCGCCCGCCGCGACGACCTCGAGCCGGCCGGGCGGCGGCGCGGCGCGCCCGAGCGCGTCGCACGCGGCACCGAGCGGCACGTCCCACGAGACGAGCACGCCGAGCGCGACGAGGAGGTTCTCGGCGTTGAAGCCGCCGATCAGCGGCGAGACGAGCCGCGCCTCGCCGTAGCGGCCGAACACGTCGAGCTCGAGACCGGCGAGCCCCCGTGCGGTCACGGCCGCCGCGAGATCGGCCTCGGCGGCCGAGGCGCTCGCGAGCGCGTCGTCGGCCGAGCGACCGTTCGCGCCGCGCCGCGCGCCGGCGGCCGCGACGCGTATCGTGCGCACGGCCGGGGGCAGGGTCGCGCCGACATGAGCGGCGAACGGATCGTTGACGTTCAGCACCGCGCAACGCAGCCCCTCGCGTGCGAAGAGCCGCGCCTTCGCGCGGCCGTAGTGCTCGAAATCGCCGTGCTCGTCGAGATGATCGCGCGTCAGGTTCGTGATCGCCGCGGTCGCGAACACGAGGCCCGCGACGCGATCCTGGGCGAGCGCGTGCGACGAGACCTCCACGGCAGAATGGCCGGCCGCGAGCGCGATCAGCTCCCGATGGAGCGTGAAGCAGTCCGGTGTCGTGAGGGCATGCGGCGTGAGCCGGGGCGGCACGCCGTAGCCGAGCGTGCCGATGTAGCCGCACGGCCTCCCGAGCTCGGCCATCGCCTGTGCGATCAGATACGCGACGGTCGTCTTGCCGTTCGTGCCGGTGATGCCGGCGAGGTCGACGTCGCCGAGCGCGGCGCCGTAGAGCCTGCGCGCAAGATCGCCGAGACGGCCTTTGAGCCTGGGCACGGCGACGGCGCGGCCCGCGACGCCGCTCGGCATCTCGCCGGCGCCGTCCGGATCGTAGAGGACGACCGCGGCGCCGCGCGCGAGCGCCTCGGCCGCGAAATCGAGACCGTGGCTGCGCCCGCCGCGGACGGCGACGAACGCCGCGCCGGGCCGCGCCTCGCGGCTGTCGATCACGAGATCGTCGATCCGCACGGAAGCGAGTGCCCCGGCCTCGGGCCCGAGCAAGGCAGCGAGCGGCGTGCCGGGGAGGATCGGCGCGGTCATCATCGCGGCACCTCGGTGTGGGCCGCGAGCGACACGGCCGGGCCGGCGCCCGCCGCCGGAGAGGGCGGCACGGGCGGCACGTGCGTCAGGGCCGGGTCCCGGAGCGGCGGCACCGGGATCGTGAGCGGGGGCTCCGCGAGCGCGTCCGGCGGCACGGCGAGGAGCCGCAGCGCGCCGGCGACGACGCGAGAGAAGACCGGCGCCGCGACGTCGCCGCCGTAGTACTCCCCGCCTCTCGGCTCGTCGATCACGACGACGGCGACGATCCGCGGATCGCTCGCCGGCGCCATGCCGGCGAAGACCGACGTGTAGCGATCCTTCGAATACCCTCCGGGGCTCGATTTCCACGCCGTGCCGGTCTTGCCGGCCACGCGGTAGTTCGGGATCGCGGCCTGCTGGCCGGTCCCGACGGGGCTCACGACCGCCTCCATCATCTCGATCATCGATGCGGCGGTGCTCGCCGAGATGGCCCGCTCGCCTTCGGGCGGCTCGTCGAGCTTCAGGAACGAGACCGGACGCAGCACGCCGCCGCCGGCGATCGCCGCGTACGCCCGCGCGAGCTGCAGCGCCGTGACCGAAAGCCCGTAGCCGTAGGACATCGTCGCCTGCTCGATCAGCCCCCAGTGCCGCGGATCGTGCAGGACGCCGGCGGATTCGCCCGGGAAGCCGCTGTCGGTCAGCCGGCCGATGCCGAACCCGGAGAACACGCTCCACAGATATTCGGCATCCATCTCGAGCGCGACGTGCCCGGTCCCGACGTTGCTCGACTTCGCGAGCACCGTCGTCAGCGTGATCGGACCGAGGTTCGAATGGTCCTCGGTCAGAATGCGCGAGCCGACTTTGAGATATCCGGGCGACGTGTCGATGATCGAGTCGGGACCGTAGAGCCCCGCCTCGATCGCGGCGGCGAGCGCGAACGGCTTGAAGCTCGAGCCCGGCTCGAAGATGTCCGTGACCGCGCGGTTGCGATACCGGGAGACCTCGAACTGCGAGCGGTCGTTCGGGTTGTACGCGGGCTGGTTCACCATCGCGAGCACTTCGCCGGTGGCCGGATCGAGGACCACGAGCGAGCCCGAGCGGGCGCGGCTCTCGGTCACGGCCGCCTTCAGCTCCCGATAGGCGAGATACTGGATGCGCAGGTCGAGGCTCGTCGTCAACGTGCGCCCCGGCCGCGGCTCCTCGATCAGCTCGATGTCGCGGATGATGCGGCCGAGCCGATCCTGCACGACGCGCTTGCTGCCGCTCTCGCCCGCGAGCCAGTAGTCGAACGCGAGCTCGAGCCCTTCCTGACCCGCGTCGTCGATGTCCGTGAAGCCGATGACGTGGCCGATGACCTCGCCGGCCGGATAGTAGCGGCGGTATTCGCGCAGCGTGTGAACGCCGGGAATGCCGAGGCTCAGCACCTCGGCGGCGCGCGCGGGCGGCAAGTGCCGCTCGAGATAGACGAACTCGCGATTCAGATTGCTCGTGATGCGCCGGGCGAGCGACGCTTCGTCCATGCCGAGCGCGCGAGCGAGCTCGCCAAGCCGGTCGAGCGCGGGCTTCATCTCCTTCGGATTCGCGTAGATGCTGTCGACGGGCGTGCTGACCGCGAGCGTCTCGCCGTTGCGATCGACGATCGGTCCGCGGTGCGCGGCGATCTGCACCGTGCGGAGGTGGCGGTTCTCGCCCTGCTCGGCGAGGAAATCGCGGCGCGCGAGCTGAAGGTACAGCACGCGCCCTTCGAGCGCGCCGGCCGCGGCCACGAGGCCGGCGAGCAGCAGCGCCGCGCGCCAGCGCGCGGGCCGAACCGGCGCCTGTCTCTGGCGCGCGCTCATCGCGGCGGCTCCGTGACGATCACGACCTGCTCCGCCGCGGGCTCGGCGAGATTCAGGCGCTCGCGGGCGAGCGTTTCGATTCGCGCGTGCGTCGCCCACGTGCTCTGCTCGAGCTGCAGACGGCCCCAGTCGACCTGCAGGCGGTCTTGCTCGCGGTTCAGCTCCTCGAGCTCGATGAAAAGCTGGCGCGCGTCGTGCTCGGCGCGCACGAGCATCACGCCCGACGCGACGACGGCCGCGGCGAGCGATAACGCGACCGCAAGCTCCCCCTTCTGCGACCGGATCATGCCGCGGCTCCCGGCGCGAGCTTCTCGGCCACGCGGAGACGTGCGCTCCGCGCCCGGGGGTTGCGCGCGATCTCCGCGGCCGTGGGCCGAACGAGCCGGCCGCAGAGCCGCAGCGTCGGGCGCGCCGCCGGCGGCACGTTCGGCAGCCCGGCATACCGGGGATCGCCTCGCGCGGCGCGCGCGAAGTGCCGCTTCACGATGCGGTCCTCGAGCGAATGGAAGCTGATGACGACGAGCCGCCCGCCGGGCGAGAGCATCCGCTCCGCCTCGGTCAGCCCTTTCTCGAGCGCCGGAAGCTCGCTGTTCACGGCGAGGCGGATCGCCTGGAACGTCCGCGTCGCCGGATGGATTCCGCGCTTGCCGCGGCCGGCCGCGCGGGACACGATCTCGGCGAGCTCCGTCGTCCGAGTCAACGGCGCCTTCGCGCGTGCGCGGACGATCGCCGCAGCCACGGCCCGAGCCCGCGGCTCCTCACCGTACTCGCGCAGCACGCGCTCGAGCTCGGAAGGCGCCACGCGCGCGAGCCACTCCGCCGCGGACGCGCCCCGGGTCGGATCCATCCGCATGTCGAGCGGACCTTCGCGCGAGAAGCTGAAGCCGCGCGCGGCATCCTCGAGCTGCGGAGACGACACGCCGAGGTCGAACAGCACGCCGCGCAGCGGAGCGCCCTCGAGCCACGGCGCGACCACCGCCTCGAAGTGCTCGAAGCCCGCGTGCACGATGGAGAAGCGGGCGTCGGCGCCGAAACGACGGCGTCCGGCCGCTACTGCTTCAGGGTCCTTGTCCAATGCGAGCAAACGCCCCTGTCCGCCAAGTCGCTCGAGAATCTCAGCGCTGTGTCCTCCGCGCCCGTAGGTCGCGTCCACGTATCGGCCCTCGGCCGCCACCGCGAGGCCGTCGAGCGCTTCCTTCACCAGCACGGGCTGATGTTCGGGCTGGCCGCTCAATCGTCAGGGCGCTCTAGAGAGACAGCGTTTCAAGCTCTTGAGGTAAATCCTTCGCGTTCCCGTCGTCGGCGGCGAGCCACTCGTCTCGGCGAGTGTTCCACCGCTCTTCGTCCCACAGCTCGAACTTGTTGCCCTGGCCGATCAGCATCGCCTGCCGATCGAGCCCCGCGAACTCGCGCAACTCCCGCGGCACCAGAATTCGGCCGTGCCCGTCCATATCCAGTTCCGTGGCATAGCCGACCATCAGCCGTTGGAGACGCCGGACCTGCGGGTTCAGCGAGGGCAGCCGAACGAGCTTGCGTTCGATTTCCTCCCAGTCCGGGAGGGGGTAGATCAGCAGGCAGTAGTCCCGATCGACCGTCGCGACGAGATGGCCCTCCGCCCGGCTCGCAATCCGCTCACGGTATCGGCTCGGGATGGCCAGCCGGCCCTTGGCATCCAAGGAAACTTTCGAGGCACCGCGAAACATTGCCGGACGGGTCGCCCCATTCCTGCCCACTTTCTACCACTTGTCGACACTATGAGACACACCTATCCCACTGTCAACCGGACCCATCTCACAATTCCGTTGCCCCGACAGTCGGTTAGCCGCGACGATCCGGCCTCGACGGACAGCGGTTTTCCACAGGCTCGGCGCGGTCCAGGGCGCGGCGGCGTCACCAAACAGCGACTACATTCAAAGATGGCGTGTCGCCAAACAGCGACTGGATTAAAAGGTTGCGCGCGGCGACGCATGCGCGCGGCGGCGGGTGCGGACGGCTTCGAAGGGACCCGCATCGGGACGGAAGAGAGGGGGAGTCGGCCTGTAAGCCGGGTTCTGTCGAGAGCAGCCATTCATCTTGGATGCGCGTCACCGCGCACCTCCAGCGACCTACCCGGGAGCTCGTGTGGGCACACTCGGCACTCCCCTATTCGGTCTTGCTCCGGGTGGGGTTTACCCTGCCGCAGACGTTACCGCCTGCGCGGTGCGCTCTTACCGCACCTTTTCACCCTTACCGGGCTTTCGCCCGGCGGTATCTTTTCTGTGGCACTTTCCGTGGGCTCGCGCCCCCCAGGTGTTACCTGGCACCCTGCCCAATGGAGCCCGGACTTTCCTCCGGGAACTCGTCCCGGCGACTGCTCGGCCGACTCCCCGCTGCCAGCTTAACGACTCCGCGCGAGCCGGCAAGTTCCTCCGCGCGAGCCCGGCAAATTCCTTTGCAGAGGCCGGCAAGCTCCGCGATAGCAGCCGGCAAGCTCCGCCGCGTGCCGGCAGCGCCGGCCGCACGTCAGTCCGGCGAGCCGCCGGCGAGCCGGTATACGGCGTTGCGCGGGACGCCGGTCAGCTCGGCAGCGAGCGCCGCAGCCTTCCCGGGCGGCAGCTCGCGGCGCAGGATCGCGAACACGCGGCCCGCCTCCGCCTCGTCGGCGGCCGGAGCGTCGCCGGCGCCGGCCACGACGAGCACGAACTCGCCGAGCAGCGGGACCTCGCGGCCGAGCGCGCGCCGGAGCGCCTCGAGGGGACCGCGAAAGACCTGCTCGTGGAGCTTCGTCAGCTCGCGCGCGAGCGCCGCCGGGCGCGCCGGCCCGAACGCCGCCTCGAGCGCGGCGACCGTCGCCGGGAGCCGGTGCACGGCTTCGAAGAAGACCATCGTGCGCGGTTCGGCCGCGAGCGCCCGCAGACGGGTCTCGCGCGCGGCCGGGCGCCGCGGCAGGAAGCCCTCGAAGACGAATCGGTCCGTCGGCAGGCCTGCGACGGCGAGGGCCGCCGTGATCGCGCTCGGCCCCGGAACGACCTGCACGTCGCGGCCGGCATCGAGCGCCCGCGCGACGAGCCGCCAGCCGGGATCGCTGAGCAGCGGCATCCCCGCGTCGCTCACCAGCGCCACGGACTGGCCTGCGGCGAGCCGATCCAGAATCGCGTCGGCGCGCCGCTCCTCGTTGTGCTCGTGGTACGCGATTAGTGGCTTGTCGAGGCCAATACTCGATAGCAATCCCCGAGTGCGGCGGGTATCCTCGGCGGCGACGGCTGCCACGCGGCCGAGGACTTCACGGGCCCGCGGAGTCAGGTCCTGAAGGTTGCCGATCGGGGTGCCGACCACGAAGAGGGTGCCGGCGCCGGGCGGTGCTCCGGTCGCTCGGTCCGCCGTCTCTTTGCCGCTCGGTTTTCCGGATACACGGTCCATGGAGTGAGACCCAGTGTACAGGCGCGCCGATGAACAGACTTGATCTCGCCCTCGCCGCGTGCGCCGCGGCCGCCGTCCTCGGGCTCGCCGCATGCACGCCCTCGCAAACGGTGCGGCCCGACGCCGTCTCGGGGCTCGCGGCGCGCGCGGCCGACGCCCGCGAGGCCGGCGACCTTCGCACCGCCGCGCAGCTCTATCGGCAGCTCGCGGACCGCTCGAGAGGCACCGCACGCGCCGGCTACCTGATCGAAGGCGCGCGGCTGTCCACCGCGGTCGGCGACACGGCCGCCGCGGCAGCATGGCTCGCCGAGGCGGAGGGCGACGCCGACGAGGCCCAGGCGAAGCAGATTCTCGTCCTCCTCGCCGGGGTCGACGAGCGGGAAGGGCGCGCCGAGAGCGCGCTCGCCCGGCTCGGGCAGCTCTCGGAGCCGGTCCCGATTCCGCTGCTGGCCGAGGCGCAGGGCATCCGCGGCCGCGCGCTGTTCGACGTCGGCCGTGCGGTGGACGCCGTGCGCACGCTCGTCGAGCGCGAGACGTGGCTCGAGAACGGCGAAGCGATCCTCGAGAACCAGCGCATGATCTGGGAAGGGCTCGGCGCGGCGGGCGAGGTTCCGACCGAGCCCACGGGCGACGAGGTCGTCGACGGATGGCTCGCGCTCGCGCCGATCGCCGCTTCGGGCGTCACCGGTCCCGAGCTGCGCAGCGAGCTGCTCGAGTGGCGGCGGGGGCATGCCGGCCATCCGGCCGCGGCGCTGCTCGCCGAGCTTTCGGGCGGCCTGCGGGGCGGCGTCGTCGCCTATCCGAGCCAGATCGCGGTGCTGCTGCCGATCACGTCGCCGCAGCGCAACGCCGCGATCGCGATACGCGACGGCTTTCTCGCCGCGCACTTCGCGGCGCGCCGCGCGGACGCGGCCGGCGGCGATCCCGTGATCCGCGTGTACGACACCGGCAGGATCAGCGCGCCGGAAGCGTATCGCCGCGCACAGCTCGAAGGCGCGGAGTTCATCGTCGGCCCGCTGCTGCGTCCGGAGGTCGACAGCATCGTCGCACAAGCGGGGCTCGTGCCCACGCTTGCGCTGAACTTCGTGCAGGCGGATACCTCCCTTCTGAACGGCTTCTATCAGTTCGCGCTTTGGCCCGAGGACGAGGCGCAGGCCGTCGCGAGAAGGGCGTTTGCCGCCGGCGCCCGCACCGCCGTCGCGCTCGTGCCGACGACCACGTGGGGCCTGCGCCTGCTGGACAGCTTCAGAACCGAGTTCGAGTCGCTCGGCGGGCGCTTCCTCGGCTACGAGAGCTACAGCACCGAGGCGCAGGACTTTTCCTCGCCGATCGAGGCGCTGCTCCATCTCGACGACAGCGAGCAGCGGCGCCGGCAGCTCGCCGCCGACCTCGGCCTGTCGCTCGCATTCGAGCCGAGGCGTCGCCAGGACGTCGACATGATCTTCCTCGCAGCGCCGGCGCGAAGCGTCGGCCGTCTGCTCGCGCCGGCGCTCGAGTATCACTTCGCCGGGGACATTCCGACGTACGCGACCTCCGACATCTACGAGCCCGCCGACGTCGCCCGCGACGAGGATCTGAACGACATCTATTTTCCGGACGCGCCCTGGTTGCTGCGGCCGGACGCGGAAGCCGCCGAGCTGCGGCGGCGCCTTCAGAGCTACTGGCCCAGTCGCGCGGCATCGAGCAACCTGCGCTTCTATGCGATGGGCGTCGACGCGTACGAGCTGGTCGGCTACCTGTACGGCGGGTCCAGCGACTGGCCCGTGGACGGGCTCTCCGGCCGGCTCGAGCTCGACGCCATCGGCCGAGTGCACCGCCTGCTGCCGTTCGCGCAGTTCCGCAACGGCCGGCCGGTCGCGCTCGAGGCCCTGCCCGCGCCCGGGCTCGCGTCGCCGGAGGATGCCGGAGAGATCGTCGGCGCCCGCTGAGCCGGCACCGCGCCCCGATGCCCGCGCAAAGCGGCCGCAGCAGCAGGCGGGGGCGCGCCCCGTCGAGACGCCGCCGGGCGCTTTGCGGATGAGCCGCGACCGCGTCGCCGCCGGGCTGCATTGGGAGGAAGCGGCGAGCCGCTATCTCGAGCAACGCGGAATCCGCACGCTGCTGAAGCGCTACCGCTGCCGTCTCGGCGAGCTCGATCTCGTCTGCACCGACGGCACGATGCTGATCGTCGTCGAGGTCCGCGCCCGCCGCAGCACGGGGTACGTCACGGCCCTCGCGAGCGTGGACCAGCGCAAGCGCCGGCGGATCGTGAACGCCACGCGGCACCTTTTGATGCGCCGTCCTCGCTGGGCGGAGCGGCCGCTCCGCTTCGACGTCGTCGCCATCGAGGCCATCGAATCCCCGGAGCCGCGATTCGAATGGATCCGCAGCGCGTTCGACGCCGGCTGATCGCGCCGACGGCAATGTGTTGAACGGTCCGCGGGTTGCAGGCACAGTGGCGGGGTTTCGGCACCGTTCTCGGTCATGGACGAACGCGTACTCGATCACTTCCGCGAAAGCATCGCGGTCAAGCAGTCTTCGGCGGAGCTTGCGCCCCTGATCACCGCCGCGGCTCGTCTGATGACGCAGGCCTTACTGTCCGACGGCAAGATCCTCACGTGCGGCAACGGCGGCTCCGCGGCCGACGCGCAGCACCTCTCGGCCGAGCTGCTGAATCGCTTCGAGCTCGAGCGGCCCGGGCTTCCGGCGGTGGCGCTGACGACGGACAGCTCGACGTTGACGTCGATCTCGAACGACTACGAGTTCGCGGATATCTTCGCCAAGCAGGTGCGCGCGCTGGGGCAGGCGGAGGACGTGCTCGTCGGCATCTCGACCTCCGGCAACTCGGAGAACGTCCTGCGCGCGATTCGCGCGGCGCACGAGCGCGGCATGAAAGTCGTGGCGCTGACCGGGCGCGACGGCGGCGAGATCGCGCAGGCGCTGCGCGCGGACGACGTCGAGCTTCGCGTGCCGGCGCAGCGGACGTGCCGCATCCAGGAAGTGCACATTCTCATCGTTCATTGCTTGTGTGATTTGATCGACGCGGAGCTCTTGGGCGGGTAGGCGCGTCGGCGCAGTTGTGAGGTCGCTGCGGCGTTCCGGGCACGCGCCGGCATCGCGCCTTCCGGGACCGCCGTAAATACATCCCGGTAGGCTCGCTCGCGCGCAACCGCCACCCCAGCGCTCACTGCGTTCGCGCCGAGGACCCCGGCCATGCGCGCGAGCGTCCCGGAAGGCACGATACCGGCACGTGCCCGGAACGCGTAACGATCCTCCGCCGACCCGGC